>JBKQQE010000111.1:0-7793 GCA_052326245.1 Xanthobacteraceae bacterium
CCAGGCGGCCGCCGACACCGGCGAGATTGCCGCCCGCGTCAGCAGCGCATCGCAGCGGATCAGCGACCAGGTCGACACCTTGCGCAGCGAGGTCGAGCGATTCCTGGCCGCGACCAGGGCGGCGTGATCGGAGCGCGGCGGCGGCGCGGCCGCCGAAGTCAGGCACCGCCGCAAATGCAAATCATCCGCAACAACTTCGCGCTTGCCCGGATTTTCTGGCCCGTTGAATTTCCCGTTATGGTGCACTGAATATATGGCGCACCAAAAGGTTGTGCTTTTATTGCGACACGTTGCCGCGTGGCGCGGCGCCACATGATTCAGTTCAATGATTTTCTGTAGATGGTCTTTTGAGCGGCCGCCGCGAGGTGGCCGTTGGTTTGTCCACTTCATCACGCAACGCAGATCTGGGCCTTGCCAAGCGGCTTTGCCGCCGCGAGAGATCCAACGCCGGCCCAGATCGAATTCAAGCCGCGGCACTTCATGACAGACGATGCAGTTCATGCCAGGACGTCGGCCTGGCCACAAGATCACGCGGCCTGGCTGCGCGGCATCGCGTATTCGCCGGAACGGGTGGTCGTCGGACTGATCGTGGCCTCGCTGATCCTTCGCACGCTGCTGGCGGCCACCCTCAGCCTCAGCGCCGACGAGAGCTACGGCATCGGGGTCGCCCATGACCTCAATCTCTCCTATTTCGACCACCCGCCGCTGAGCTACTGGATCATCCATTGCTTCCTGCCCGTGCTCGGCGACGGGCGCGCCATGCGCCTGCCGTTCGTCCTGATTTTCGTCGGCACCACCTGGACGCTGTTTCTGCTGACCCGCCAGCTGTTCGGCGCGCGGGCCGGAGCCTGGGCGGTGCTGGCGCTGACGTTGTCGGGCTTCTATTCGCTTGCCAGCGGATGGGCGCTGCCGGACGGGCCGCTGATGCTGTGCGTGATGGCCGCCGCGTACACCCTCTCGCGCGCGCTGTTTCCCGATCGCGGTCGCGCCGCGCCTTCGCAGTGGCGGACCTGGATCGTTGCCGGCCTGTGGATCGGCTTCGCCGGCCTGTCGAAATACCATGGCGCGCTGTTCGTCGCCGGCCTGTCGCTCTATGTTGCAAGCTCGCGGGCGCGCTGGACCCTGCTGCTGCATCCGGCGCCCTGGGTCGGCGCCGCGGTCGCGGTCGCCGTGATCATGCCCATCGTGGTGTGGAATGCGGACAACAACTTGGCCTCGTTCGCGTTCCAGTCGGGGCGCGCGCTGAGCGACGGATCCTTTCCGAAGATCGGCCTGTTCTTCGCCAACCTCGGCGGGCAGCTGCTCTACGTGCTTCCCTGGATTCTCGTCCCGATGGTGATCGCCGCCTTCAAGGCCGTGCGCCTTGGCCCGGCCGCCGAACGCTCCTGGTACTGCCTCTGCCTCGCCGCGCCGACCATCCTGCTGTTCACGGTCGTGCCGCTGTGGGCCGAACGCAGCTTTCCGCACTGGGAAATGCCGGGCTGGCTGCTGCTGTTTCCCGTGCTGGGCGATCATCTGGCGCGCGAAGCCGCGGTGCGAAGCCGGCCCAGGATCTGGGCCGTCGCCTCCGCCGCATTGCTCGTCGCCTGCAGCTTGCTGGTGATCGGCTACATCGAAACCGGCTTTGGCCGGCAGCTGGTGACCGCAGCCCCCGTAAAGGGCGATTTCAGGCTGGACTTCATCGAATGGACGCCGCTGCGGGACGAACTGCGGGCGCGCGGACTGCTCGACAGGCGCGGATTGTTCGTGATCTCGGGAAGCCCGAGCGACATCGGCTCCATCGACCAGGCCCTGAACGACGCGATGCCGATGCAGGTTTTCGGCGAAAGCCGGGAATTCGCCTTCCGCATCGATCCGAAGACGCTGGTTGGCCGCGACGCGCTGATCATGGGCCGGCGCGACCGGATGGGCGGCGTCGCCGAAGGGCTGGCGCCCTACTTCGAGTCGATCGACGAACTGCCGTCGTTCGAATTCGGCCGTGCCGGCAGCATGGAAATCAACGTGCGCATCCTCTACGGCCACGTGCTGAAGACGCCGCTGCCGGCGCCCTACGCGAAACATTCGAACGAGGCAGGCGCAGGCGGATCGCTGTTCGCCAAGATGGCGAATGGGTTCGGCGCACTCACAGGAACGCTTCGATACTGACGGTGGAAATGTCGAGCAATTTCAGGCTGTGATGCGCCGCGGCCATCGAGCCGTCGATATCGATGCCGCGACAGGCGTCTTCGATCACGGCGACCTCGAAGCCCGCCTTGCGCGCGTCCTCGGCCGAATACCGGACGCAGAAGTCGAATGCCAGTCCGGCGACAAACACCGTCTTCAACTCACGTTCGCGCAAGTAACCGAGCAGGCCGGTCGGCGTCTTGCGGTCGTTTTCGTAGAGCGCTGAGTAGGAATCGATATTGCGATGGAACCCCTTGCGCAGCACGAGGCTCGCTTGCGCGACATGCAGGGACTTGTGAAAATCAGCGCCGGGAGTGTCCTGGACGCAATGGTCGGGCCAAAGCACCTGCGCGCCGTAAGCCAGCTGGATCTTGTCATAGGGCCGCTTCTGCGCATGGTTGGAGGCAAACGAGACGTGGTCCCTCGGGTGCCAATCCTGCGTCAATACGACGTTCTGGAATCTTTGCGCGATGCGATTGATGGCCGGAACGACCTTCTCGCCGTCGGGAACCGCAAGCGCGCCGCCGGAACAAAAGTCATTCTGCACGTCAACCACGATCAGAACGTCCTGCTCGGAAATCTTCATCGCTGGACCTCGGTCAAGTTGATTCGGGAATCGACAGCCGCTGCCAGCCGTTCGAGGCTCGGCGCCACATGTGCGACATAGCGGGTTGGTGGCGTGAGCGCTTCGAACCCTGCCGGCAATCGCCCCAATTCCTGACACGCATGGGCGCGGATATCATGAAGCGATGGTTGCGAAGCCACCCGGCGGCCGCCCATTATCACCGGGCGGATCAGCGGCTCGCCCTCGTGCTTGTCCTCGTCGGTGGACAAGATGTCCGATTCAATGCGGCCGTCCGGACCATAACGCCGCCACACCTGCTTGCGGCCGGGCCACGTCGCCTTCCCCGTCGAGCGCTTGCGGCGCGGCAACCCGGCATATTCCTGCAGCTTATACGCACAGTCGAACGCAGGCACGTCTGACGAGGTCGCAAGGCTGGTGCCAATTCCGATGCCGTCAATCGGCGCGCGTTCACGGGCAAATGCCACCAGCGTGTCCTCCTCGATGCCGCCGCTGGCAAAAATCGTGGTGTCCCTCAGGCCGCCGTCGTCGAGAATGCGACGCACGCTTTTGGCAAGCGCCACCAGGTCTCCGCTATCAAGACGCACGCCATGCACCTTGATTCCCAGCGCCTGCAGCCGCGGAGCAAGCGCCACCACCTTGCTGGCTGCCGCCACCGTATCGTAGGTATCGATCAACAACACCAGATTGTCGGGCCGCGCGCGGGCGAACGCCTCGAACGCCGCGGATTCATCATCGAAGGATTGAACGAACGAGTGCGCCATCGTGCCGTAAATTGGAATACCGAACAATTTCTCGGCGAGAACCGTGGCGGTCCCGGCAAAGCCGGCGATGTAGCTGGCGCGGGCCGCCATCAGGCCGGCCTCCGCGCCATGCGCGCGGCGCAACCCGAAATCGACAAGCAGCTTGTCCGGAGCCAGCAGCACCATGCGGGCCGCCTTGGACGCGATCAGCGACTGGAAATGCAGCAGGTTGATGAGACGCGTCTCGACCAGCTGGGCTTGCGGCAGCGGGGCAGTGATCCTCAAGATCGGCTCGTTGGCGAAGAACACGGTCCCTTCCGGCATGGCGTGAACGTCGCCGCTGAAGCGAAAATTTGCCAGATAGTCGACCAGGCCGGCACTGAACCTGCCGCTGCCTTCGAGCCAGGCGAGCTCGTCCGCTGAGAACCGCAGATTTTCCAGAAATTCCAGCGCCTGCTGCAGCCCCGCCGCCATGAAGAAGCTGCGCTGGGCCGGCAGCTTGCGCACAAAGAACTCGAACACCCCCCTGTCGGTCTGGCCCGACTCCAGATAGGCCTGGATCATGTTCAATTGATACAGGTCGGTAAGCAGCGCGCTCGGCATCGGTTCCATCTACAACCCCCTCAGCCCTTCTCAAGGCCGACGTGCGGGTTACCCAATGGATGCATCTATTCAACATGCCGCCGACAGGCCCTTGACTTTCATCAAAGCGCGCGGGTTCGTCGGTCGACTACCTTGAGTTCATCGGCCCACGCCCGAGGCGGGCGCACGCGGCGCAAACCGCCGCCGCGGACCGGGCGATCCGCAACCGGCTTCGCCCGACTGCCGCATCGCGATCAGACGGACGCGCCGTAGCGCTTCAGCAACCCGCGCCCCAACTGCGCCAGATGGACCTGGTCCGGCCCGTCGCCGATCCGCATGAACCGCGCATAGGTATAGGCCTCCGCCAGGAAGGTGTCCTGGGAAACGCCGGCGCCGCCGTGGATCTGGATGGCGCGATCGATCACCCGCGCGGCCATGTTCGGCACCACGACTTTCGCCGCCGCGATCAGGTCGCGCGCCGCCTTGTTGCCCTCGCGATCCATCTTCTCGGCGGCCCGCAGCGTCAGCAGCCGCGCCTGCTCGATCTCGCACCAGGAATGGGCGATATCCTCCCGCACCGAACCTTGCTCGCCCAGCGGCTTGCCGAACGCGACGCGCGATTGCGCGCGCGCGCACATTAGTTCGAGCGCACGCTGGGCGCAGCCGATCAGCCGCATGCAGTGATGGATGCGGCCGGGACCGAGCCGCCCCTGGGCAATCTCGAAGCCGCGACCCTCGCCGAGCAGGATGTTGGCGGCGGGGACGCGGACGTTGTCGTAGACGATCTCGGGATGGCCGACCGGCGCGTCGTCGTAGCCGAACACGTGCATGTCGCGCACGATGCGGATCCCGGGCGTCTCCCGCGGCACCAGCACCATCGACTGCTGCAGGTGCTTGTTGGCGTTGTCCGGATCGGTCTTGCCCATCACGATCAGGATCCTGCAATCCTCGCTCATCGCCCCGGACGTGAACCACTTGCGGCCGTTGATGACGTAGTGCTCGCCGTCGCGGCGGATGCTGCACCGGATGTTGGTGGCGTCGCTGGAGGCGACCTCGGGCTCGGTCATGGAAAAGCCCGAGCGGATCTCGCCCGCGAGCAGCGGTTCGAGCCAGCGCCGCTTCTGCGCGGGCGTGCCGTACAGCGCCAGCACCTCCATGTTGCGGTTGTCGGGCGCCGAGCAGTTGAAGCCCTCGGACGCCCACGACACGCGCCCCATGATCTCGGCCAGCGGCGCGTAGTCGAGGTTGCCGAGGCCGGCGCCGTGATCGCCGGGCAGGAACAGGTTCCAGAGGCCTTCCGCGCGGGCGAGACGCTTCAGCTGCTCGAGGATCGGCGGCCGGTGATGGCGATGTCCGCTCTCGACCTGCTGGCGATAAAGGTGTTCGACGGGATAGACGTGCCGGGCCATGAAAGCCGCAAGCTGCGCCTGCAGCTCGATCGCCCGGGGACTGTGCTCGAAATCCATCGTCCTGGCCTTCTGCTCTGAAGCGGCAATACGGCGCGCCGCGGATGCGCTGACGCACCCATGGTGACGGGTCGCATGGCGTGGCTGTCCCGTCTTGCGCCGAGTAGCTGATCGACAGCGGATAGAGTAGCAGCTTCAGTGGCAATAGCATTGGCGCGTCGCGGGTCCTGGAACCGCTTTTCCGATCGGCGGGGAACGATACCGCAGTGCGGCGATGAGAGCAGGGTCCGGAAAATCCAGCGGCTGGACGCAAGACTGCCGGCGGCTTCGACCTAGGCTGAAACGAACGACTGCGCGAAGCCGCAGCGTCCGACGTAACCCAGGGAGGGGAAGCATGACTTCGCTCAGCCGTCGTTCGCTGCTGGTTGGCTCGGCTTCCGCCGGTGTCGCCGCATGGACCCGCACCTCTCGCGCCGACGAGACCCCCGGCGTCACCGCCACCGAGATCAAGATCGGATGCACCACGTCGCTGAGCGGCCCGGTCTCGGCACTGGGTACCATCGCGAAGACCGAGGATGCCTATTTCCGGATGATCAACGATCAGGGCGGCATTGCCGGCCGCAAGATCAATTTCATCTACTACGACGACGCCTTCAACCCGGCGAAGACCGTCGAGCAGACCCGGCGCCTGATCGAAGGCGACAATGTCGCCTTTCTGTTTTCCATGCTCGGCACCGCGCCGAACTCCGCCGTGGTCAAATACATCAATGCGAGCAAGGTGCCGCACCTGTTCCTGGCGGTTAACGGCGACAAGTGGGGCGACTACCAGACCTATCCCTGGACCATGGGCTTCGCGCCGAGTTCCAGGACCGAGGCCCAGATCTTCGCCAAATACGCCCTGAGCCAGAAGCCCGACGCCAGGTTCGCCGTGCTGTACCAGAACGACGATCTCGGCAAGGACTTCGTCGCCGGCGTGCGCGACGTCCTGGGCGCGCGCTACGACGCCCTGGTGCAGGCGAGATCCTACGAGGTCACCGAACCGACGATCGATTCGGAGATCGTATCGCTGCGGGCGAGCAATGCCGACGTCCTGATTTCCGGCGTCACCGCGAAATTCGCCGCGCAGGCCATCCGCAAGCTGTACGAACTCGACTGGAAGCCGATGCATTTCGTCACCAGCGGCGCGGCATCGGTGTCCTCCACGATCATGCCCGCAGGCGCCGAGCGCGCGGTGGGGCTGATCACCTCGACCTACATCAAGGACCCGTCCGATCCCGCCTGGTCCGGCGACGCCGCGATGAAGGACTATCTGGCGTTCATGGCCAGGTACTACGCCGACGGCAACCCGAAGGAGGCCCTCAACGCCTACGGGTACACCGTCACCTCGGTGCTGCGCAGGCTGCTCGAGCAGTGCAACGGCGATTTCAGCCGCGACAGCATCATGCGGCAGGCCAACAACCTCAAGGACCTCGAGGTGCCGACCCTGCTGCCGGGCGTGCGGGTCAACACCAGCCCGACCAACCACCATCCGCTGCAGCAGATCCAGCTGCAGCGCTGGGACGGGCAGGGCTATGTCCGGTTCGGTAACATCATCGAGGGCGCGAATCTCTGAGCGGCGGCCCGGTTTGCCTAGCCACCCCGGCCATGGCGCTCGATGCCGAGCGCGCGGCCGAGGCCGAGCGAATAGCTGGTGTTGGCATGGGCGTCGAGCCCGAGCGCACGCAACGCTGCGCCGACGCGCGCCGGGTCTTCGTGCTCGAGCGCGAAGCTCTCCAGCGTCCGGGAATCCGCGGCAAGGCGCACCAGTTCGGCGCTGCAGCCGGCGAACGTGAAGGCGCGCCGCGACTTGTGAACCGGCACCACGCGAAGATCCGCCCGCAGCGACGCCAATTGTTCGATGAATTGCGCGATGGTGTAGGTTTCGCGGCGCAGGGCCAGCGGTGACAGCGGCCACGCCGCAAACGCGGCCGCCAGATCGCTCCGGCTCAACGGGAAGCCGGCCTTGAACACCGGTTCCCACAATTCGAGGCCGTCGGCATCGACCTGGCGAAGCCGCTTGATGTCGAGGACGCCGCCGCGGATCTTGGCGTTGTCCGACGCTGTGGGGTCGAGCAGATAGATCTCGTCGCTGTCCCGCGGCGCCGCGTCGCGCGGGATCGCCGCGGCCTCTGCGAGTGTTGCGAGGGAAGGGGCGAAGCAGCGCCATTCCCAGCGCGGTACGATTTTGTCGGTGCGCATGTCTGATGACGGATCCGGATCACCGTGCGCTGCGAGGGTGGACCCATTCGCGCCGGCTGACCAGCCGGTCCGACACGC
>JBKQQE010000112.1:0-9438 GCA_052326245.1 Xanthobacteraceae bacterium
ACCTGGCTTCGGCGAGCGCTGGAAAGATAATGCGCTGGTGCATCTGCGCCTGCACCGCCTGTATGACGCGGCTCGGAAACAAACGTCGGCGGCGGACCCCGTCGAGCACATGCTCGGGTGGGCAGCCATAGGGAAGGCTGGCGCCAAGAACGTTCGCTGCGGCGACTGCGTCCTGGATCGCGAGATTGATGCCAACGCCGCCGACCGGCGACATCGCATGGGCAGCATCTCCGATGCAGAGAAGTCCCGGCCGGGTCCAGCGCTTCAGGCGATCGAGCGTGACGGTGAGCAGCTTTACGCTGCTCCAGTCCTCGACATCCTGGACATGCTGGCGCAGCGGCGGCACCATCGACGTAACGTCCTGCCTGAAACGCTCCAGACCCCGCGCCTTGATCGCCGCGAACGCCCCTTTCGGAATGACGAAGGCGCATTGCCAATAGTCGCGACGGTCGATGGTCACGACGATCTTGCCTTGCGCGGCGTGCAGCAACGCGGGCTCGCCGCCGGCGTCCGTCTTGCCGACGCGAAACCACAATACGTCGATCGGAGCGCCAATATCCTCGACCCGCAGGTCGGCAAGCGTTCTGATGGTCGAGTGGCGGCCATCGCATCCGATCGTCAAATCCGCGGTGATCTCGATCGGGCCCATGTCGCTTTCGGCGGCGACGCCGACGACGGCGTCACCGGCGCGCAACAATCCGACCGCCGTGGTCCGGCACAGGACCTCGAAGTTGGAAAACGCGCCGCCCTTCTCGAACAGAAAATTCAGGAAATCCCACTGCGGCATGAACGCGATGAAGGGGCAGGCGGTGCGCAATCGGGTGAAGTCGGCGATCCTGAAGGTCCGCCCGGCAATTTCGCCGCGCAAGCGATCCACCCGCTGGTGGGGCCGTTTCAGAAAGTCCTCAAGCAGGCCGAGTTCATCCATGATCTGCAAGGTCGAGGGGTGAATCGTGTCGCCACGAAAATCCCGCAGGAAGTCGCCGTGTTTTTCGAGCACGACCGTGCTCACGCCGGCGCGAGCCAACAGAAAACCGAGCATTATCCCGGCTGGACCGCCGCCGACGATGCAGCACTGAACCGATCGGCGCCGGTCCCGTCGCGGTTCTGCTCGAGTTGCTGCTTCCACGCCTGAGGCCCCCGGTTGCGGCCGATTAGGCGACAACCGGCGAGGCCGACCCGGGTTCCTGCAGGCGGCCATGCACCCTCCGCGCCCCCCGCCAGCAATCCGCTGCAACCGGGACCGTGGGCTGCGAACCGGCGCCCGCCTGCCGCTGGTTGCCGGATTTGGCCTAAATCATTAAGGTTTTTGTAGTTTGTCATGACCCTGCGCATTGACTTTGGCCATTTGGCGCCTATGTTTCAGCCGCGCGGCCGGAGTCGAAACGCGATTTCCCGAAGAGCCGCCTGTCTGCGTAGTTGTTTCCCTCCCCGTGCCCATTGTGCGCGCCGTTCCGGGGATGAACGCGACAGTTATTCCCGAGGATCCCGAACGGCGGTTTCGACTCGAGGCTCAATGTCTTTTTCCAATCTCGGACTGTCCGATAAGGTCGTCGCTGCCGTTGCAAATGCCGGCTACACCACCCCTACCCCCATTCAGGCCCAGGCTATTCCCCACGTACTGGCGCGGCGAGACGTTCTTGGCATCGCCCAGACCGGCACCGGCAAGACCGCCGCCTTCGTGCTGCCGATGCTGACGATGCTGGAGAAGGGTCGCGCGCGGGCGCGGATGCCCCGCACCCTCATCCTCGAACCGACCCGCGAATTGGCCGCCCAGGTCAAGGAGAACTTCGACAAATACGGCGCCGGACAGAAGCTCAACGTCGCCCTGATCATCGGCGGCGTGTCGTTTGATGACCAGGACACCAAGCTGATGCGCGGCGTGGATGTCCTCATCGCCACGCCCGGCCGCCTGCTCGATCACTCCGAACGCGGCAAGCTGCTGCTCACCGGCGTCGAGCTTCTTGTCATCGACGAAGCCGACCGGATGCTCGACATGGGCTTCATTCCCGATATCGAGCGGATCTGCAAACTGGTCCCCTTCACCCGCCAGACGCTTTTCTTCACGGCGACCATGCCGAACGAGATCCGGCGCATCACCGAAACCTTCCTGCACAACCCCGTGCGCGTCGAAGTCTCCAAGCCCGCGACCACCGCCGTGACCGTGACCCAGTCGCTCGTCACCTGCGGCCGCGAACCGCACGAAAAGCGCGACATGCTGCGCCATCTGATCCGCTCCGCGAAGGATCTCCAGAACGCGATCATCTTCTGCAACCGCAAGCGCGAGGTCGCCCTGCTGCATCGCTCGCTGCAGAAGCACGGCTTCAGCGCGGTGGCGCTTCATGGCGACATGGAACAGCCGGCCCGGATGGCGGCGCTCGACCAGTTCCGAAAAGGCGAGATGCCGCTGCTGGTGGCGTCCGACGTCGCCGCCCGCGGCCTCGATATCCCCGAAACCAGCCACGTCTTCAATTTCGACGTTCCGCATCACCCCGATGACTACGTCCACCGCGTCGGCCGTACCGGCCGCGCCGGTCGGGCCGGCACCGCGATCTCGATCGTGACCCCGGCCGATGAGAAGTCGATTTCCGCAATCGAAAAGCTTATCGGCCAAGTCATTCCTCGGGCCAACCCCGGCGTGCCCCCCGCTTCAGAGTCCCGCGACGCCGATGGTGGTGCCGAACGCTCCTCGGGCGACCGGCCCGGGCGCCGCGGCTCCCGCCGGCCCCGCTCCGCAGGTCGAGGCGAAGCAATGGAAACCCACACCGCTGCCGCAAGCGCGCCGCGCGCCGACGCCAAGCCGCATGCCGAGCCGAACCCGCACGCCGAGCCCAAACCGCGCGGCGATGCCAAGCCGCGTGGCAACGCCAGGCCACGTGGCGACGCCAGGCCACGCGGCGACGCCAGGCCGGCGCATCGCCCCCCCGCGGCGGCAGCCAGCCCACCGCCCTCGATCGGGCGCCCTGCGGCCCCTCCGTCCCCCCAGGACCGGCAGTCGGAACCAGCCGATCACTCCCACCTCCCCGCGTTCCTGTTGCGACCGATACGCGCGCGCGTCTGACCTTTCCCGCCACAAGCGCGGCCGTTTACCGCGCATTCACTCTCCTGCCGTAAGGTCGCCGGTATTGTTTGAGCGATGCTGGCGGTTGCGTGAATTTATGACGGGCGGCGCGGCCTGGCCTCGGGGAATCCAAAGTGATCGGGTTGCTGGACGAACATCAACGCACCTTGGCGTTCGCCGAGGTTGCCTTGGGGCAGATCAAGTCGCTGCGGCAGTCTGCCGTGCCGCGCAACTATGAAATCTGGTACGTCTACGCGACTGGCTACAACGCCGCACTCAACAAGATCATCAACGAGACTTTGGCCCGCCATGGCAAGCTGACCGAGGCGGATCTCGACCAGATCTACGAAACCTATTTGTCCCAGCTCCGGACCACGGACCGCATTGACAAGGTCGGCGCCCGGGTCATCAATGAAATTGATGAGGTGATGAATCTCATCACCGACGCACTGGGCATGACGACCGAATTCGGCAAGAGCCTCGACGGCGCGACCGCCGACCTGGTCGCCGCCCACGATCGCGACGGAATCCTCGCGGTCGTGAACTCACTGGTGAAATCCACCCGCGACATGCGGGATAACAACAAGATTCTCGAGAACCGCCTGATCGGGTCGAAACAGGAAGTCGCCAACCTGCAGCAGAGCCTGGAGGCAATCCGGGCCGAAACCCTGACGGATCCGCTCACCGGCCTCGGCAACCGCAAGTATTTCGATCGCGCCATCGAGGACGCGGTCAAGAATGCCGTGAAGAACGGCGAGCCGCTGTCGCTCCTGATGTTCGACATCGATCACTTCAAGTCGTTCAATGACAATTACGGTCACCTCACCGGCGACCAGGTGTTGCGCCTGGTGGCGATGTCGCTGAAGGCGACCATCAAGGGCCAGGACATCACCGCGCGCTATGGCGGTGAGGAATTCGCGGTCGTGTTGCCCAACACAGCGCTGCGCCAGGCGCTCACGGTCGCCGACCACATCCGCCGCGCCGTGATGTCCAAGGAACTGAAAAAGAAGTCGACCGGCGAAATTCTCGGTCGCGTCACCATTTCGGTCGGCGTCTCGATGCTGCAGCCCGGCGACGACACCGATTCACTGATCGAACGCTCCGATGCCTGCCTCTATGCGGCGAAACGCAACGGTCGCAATCGCGTGGTCTGCGAGGCCGATCCGGAATACACGCCGACCGATCACATCCAGGTCGCGTGAAGGGTCGCTTGACCGAAATCTCCCGCGCATCCCGCTTTGACTAGCGCTTGGCGGTCCGTCTGCCCGCGCGCTTCGTGGTTGCCGCAGCCTTTGCCGCGCTCTTCTTCCCCACCTTCTTGGTGACCGCCTTCTTTCGAGGCTTGCCGCGCAAGCGCTTCGAGGCCAAGGCCCGCTCTGCCGCGCCCAATGCCGCCCGCGCCCATTCCGCAAGTTCTTCGGGATCATCATAGAGGCGAGCAGGCAATTGCCAGTAAGACCCGACCGTTATGGTCTTGCCCCGCGTCTCATATTGGAATGGCTTGACGCGCTCTGCCTCGAAGCGCGACACGGTCTGGTCGTCGACCCTGAAATGGACCATTCCACGGAGCACCAGCGCGAATGTGGTCCCGTCCACGGAGACGCCATATCCGCTGAACATCCGGCGCAGGCTGACCGGGCCGAAGGCCGAAAACAGCTCGATGAGAAAATCGCGATCCATGCCCCCGCCGCCTGACGTTGCCGCAGATCGATTGGAACCGTCGGGGGCATCGCGATCGACGCCACACCGACACGAGACGGCGGCTACAATCGCCGCAACGACGGCACCGCGCAAGCCGGCTCCGGGATGCCTAGACCGCCGAGTTGGCCGGGGTGAGCTGCACCGACTCGCCGCAACCGCAGGCGCCGGTCTGGTTCGGGTTGTTGAAAATAAACTGGGCCGACAGCTTGTCGATCTTGAAGTCCATTTCCGTGCCGAGCAGGAACATTACCGCCTTGGGATCGACCAGAATCCGGACACCCTTATCCTCGACGACCTCGTCGGTCGGACGAATATCGTGGGCATACTCCACCGTGTAGGACATCCCCGCGCAGCCGCCGTTCTTCACCCCGACGCGCAGCCCGATGATCGCCGAGTCCGCCCGCCCGGCCAGTTCCCGGACCCTCGCGGCGGCCGCTTCGGTCAGCCGCATCACCTGCGGCCGTGGACGCTTGGCAGGCTTGGCGGTCGGAACAGCGGAATTGGTTGTCATATCGTTCATCTGGTCACTTTCATCGGCAATTCAAGGTTGCGGACTAGTGCGAACCCGGCAGATCACTTCAACGCAAATGCCTCACCACATGTTCAAGACCAGCCGGGCCTCGTCGGACATGCGCTCCGGCGTCCACGCCGGCTGCCAGACGATGTTGACGGTCACCGGCCCGACACCGGCCACGCTCGCGACCGCGTTTTCCACCATCGTGGGCAGCTCGGCCGCGGCGGGGCAGTTGGGCGTCGTCAACGTCATCTCGACATCGACCGCCCGGTCATCCTTGATGTCGACCCTGTAGATCAGGCCAAGTTCGTAGATGTCGGCCGGAATCTCGGGGTCGTAGACGGTCTTGAGAGCGGCCACGATGTCGTTGCCAATTCGCTCGGTCTCCTCGGGCGGAAGCGCCGAGTGCGTATCGACCTTGTTCGGCGCCTCGGTCGACAGCACCGCCGTTGCTTCGGCCTGACCTGGTCCACTCATGCGAACATATCCTGTGCCTTGATCAGCGCGTCGACGAGGTGGTCGACCTCGTCGCGCGTATTATACATTGCGAACGAGGCCCGGCACGTCGCCGTAACCTGGAATCGCTCCAGAAGCGGCATCACGCAGTGGGTTCCCGCGCGCACCGCGACGCCGGCGCGGTCGATGATGGTGGCGATGTCGTGAGGATGGGCGCCCTTCATCTCGAACGACACGACGCTGCCCTTGTTGCGGGCATTGCCGATGATGCGCAGCGAATTGATCTCGCCGAGCCGCTGATGGGCATATCGCGTCAGGTCCTGCTCGTGGGCGGCGATGCGATTCTTTCCGATCGAATTGACATAGTCGATGGCAGCCCCGAGCCCGATCGCCTCGACGATCGGCGGCGTGCCCGCCTCGAATCTGTGCGGCGGATCCCCGTAGCTCACCCAGTCCCGCGCCACCTCACGGATCATTTCGCCGCCGCCATTGTAGGGGCGCATCGCCGCGAGCAGATCGTGCTTGCCGTACAGCGCGCCGATGCCAGTCGGCCCGTACAGCTTGTGGCCGGTGATGACGTAGAAATCGCAGTCGAGATCCTGCACGTCGACGGCGAAGTGAACCGCCGCCTGGCTGCCATCGACCAGCACCGGGATGCCACGGGCGTGGGCGAGGCTGATGACCTCTTTCACCGGCACCACGGTGCCCAGCATGTTCGACATGTGGGTGATGGCGACCAGCTTGGTCTTCGACGACAACAGCTTCTCGAACTCGTCGATCAGGAAATTGCCGTCGTCATCGACGGGCGCCCACTTGATGACCGCACCCTGGCGTTCCCGCAGAAAATGCCATGGTACGATGTTGGAATGGTGCTCCATGATCGACAGCACGATTTCGTCGCCGGCGCCGATATTCGGCCCGCCCCACGATGCCGCGACCAGGTTGATCGCCTCGGTGGCGTTGCGGGTGAAAATGATCTCCTCGTTGCGCCGTGCGTTGAGGAATTTGGCGACCCGCTCGCGGCCGCCTTCGTAGCCTTCGGTGGCGGCATTGGCGAGGAAATGCAGCCCGCGATGCACGTTGGCGTATTCGGACGTGTACGCCTTGGTCATGCGGTCGAGAACCGCCTGCGGTTTCTGGGCCGAGGCGGCGTTGTCGAGATAGACCAGCGGCTTGCCGTAGACTTTCATGGCCAGCGCCGGGAAGTCGGCCCGCACCCGGTTGACGTCGTAGGAGTCGTTGGTGACCGCGGGATGCATGACTTAATCCCGCTCTGCAAGCCAGTGCCGGGCGGCGCCGATCACGGCCTCCCGCAAGGCGTCGTCAACGATTGCCTCGATCGCCTCGCCGACGAACGCCTCGATCAGCAGCGCCTCGGCGTCCGGTTCAGGCAGGCCTCTGGCCATCAGGTAGAACAGCAGCGTTGCGTCGAGCGCTCCCGCGGTGGCGCCGTGACCGCAGCTGACGTCGTCCGCGAAGATCTCAAGCTCCGGCTTGTTGTCCATCTCCGCCTCGTCGGACAGCAGCAGCGCTCGCGTCATCATCTTGCCGTCGGTCTGCTGCGCACCGGGCTGCACCACGATGCGCCCCTGAAAAACCGAATGACCTTGATGATCGAGCACCGAGCGGAAGTTCTCGCGGCTGCTGCAACCAGGCGCCCGATGATCGACCAGAAGCGTGGTATCGCCGTGCCGCCGGCCGCCGAGCAGATTGACGCCGTTGGTTACAAGTTCGCCGCCCTCGCCCGCCATCGTCACGACACCCTGGTAGCGGCTCAGTTCAGCGCCGCGCGTCAGGTTGAAGGCGTTGAGCTTTGCCTTGGCACCCAGGGTGAAATACGCGTTGGAGATGTTGGCCGCGTCGAGCGCCTCCTCCATCAGCCGCACCTGCTGCAATTCCGCGCCGTCGGCCAGGCGCACCGTGAAAGCATCATGGGTCTGGTAGGCCGATGCGCCCGGAGCGGCGACAAACCGTTCCACCAGCGTCGCGCGGGCGGCGCGGCCGA
The DNA here is from genome assembly GCA_052326245.1 of Xanthobacteraceae bacterium. Taxonomy (GTDB): domain Bacteria; phylum Pseudomonadota; class Alphaproteobacteria; order Rhizobiales; family Xanthobacteraceae; genus Bradyrhizobium_A. The sequence continues at coordinate 7,738 of JBKQQE010000112.1, forward strand.
GCGCCAACACCGAACGGGTGAAGGCGGCCTCGCCGGTCCGGGTCGCCACGTGCACGATATGGAGGGAGCGGCCGAGTTCGACACCGTCGGCGACGTCGATCACCACGCCATCCGTCGCCATCGCCGCATTGAGCGCGGCCATCGCCTCGCCCGTCCCGGCGCTCAGGAGGTCGGCCCGCGCCGGGTCGGTCGCATCATCGAGAACCTCCCGCAGCGAGCGCACCCGCACGCCGGGCGGAACGGCCGCCATCGACGACAGCCTCGCGACGAAGACCCCATCGACGAGGGCCAGGGTCAACGCGCCGTCGACCGTAAATCCCTTCAGGGCTGCCGCGGCGCTGGCAAGGCTTGCGTCACCGGGCGATCCGGCGAGGGGCGCGATCTCGCGCAACTTCGCCCGCAGGTCGGTGTATTTCCATTGCTCGAGACGACGATGCGGCAGCCCCTGCCGCACGAAATCGTCGAACGCCCGCTCCCTCGCCTGCGCAACCGTCCCGGTGCCCGGCAGCCGACCTCGCGCCGACGCGAACAGGCGATCGTGCGGGGATCCAGCTTCAGGTTTGAGCAGCGCAACAGTCATCGGCGGCACCGTCATGCGGCCGCGTCTTCGAACTGGGCGTAACCCGACGCCTCGAGTTCGAGCGCGAGATCTTTGCCGCCGCTCTTGACGACCCGTCCCTTCGACATCACGTGCACGACGTCGGGGACGATATAATTCAACAGCCGCTGGTAGTGCGTGATGACCACCATGGCCCGATCGGGCGACCGTAGCGCGTTGACGCCGTCCGCCGCCACGCGCAACGCATCGATATCCAACCCCGAATCCATCTCGTCAAGAATGCAGAGGCTCGGTTCGAACAGCGCCATCTGCAGCACTTCATTGCGCTTCTTCTCGCCGCCCGAAAAGCCGACATTGACGCCACGGCGCAGCATGTCCTGCGGAATGCCGAGGCGCGCGGCCACCTCACGAACCTTCTTCAAAAAGTCCGGCGTGGACAATTCGGCCTCGCCGCGCGCCTTGCGCTGGGCGTTGAGCGCGGTGCGCAGGAACGTCATGGTCGCAACGCCCGGAATCTCGACCGGATACTGAAACGCCAGGAACACGCCCTTGGCGGCGCGCTGATCCGGCGACATCTCGAGAAGATCCTCGCCGTTGAACAGAACCTTCCCGTCCGTCACCTCGTAGCCGGGCTTGCCGGCGATGACGTGGCTGAGCGTCGACTTGCCGGAGCCGTTCGGCCCCATGATCGCATGCACCTCACCCTTGTTCACGCTGAGGGACAGGCCATGCAGGATTTCCCGCTCCTGGACCCGGACGTGAAGATCCTTCACTTCTAGCAACGCCATCAACGTCCCTTTCCGGAAAATCTGGTTGCGGCGACGCGCGGCCGGCCCTGGCGGCCCGGCGCACCTGCGCCTCGGTCCCGACGGTTGGATGTAAGCGAGCGCACGGCCATGACTATCCGACGCTGCCTTCCAGCGAGATCGAGATCAGTTTCTGCGCCTCGACGGCGAACTCCATCGGCAGCTGCTGCAGCACGTCCTTGACGAAGCCGTTGACGACGAGCCCGACTGCCTCTTCCTGCGACAGGCCGCGCTGCACGCAGTAGAACAGCATGTCCTCGGAGATCTTCGAGGTCGTCGCCTCGTGCTCGAACACCGCCGAGGAATTCTTGGCCTCGATATACGGCACCGTGTGCG
>JBKQQE010000113.1:0-3634 GCA_052326245.1 Xanthobacteraceae bacterium
GTCAAATCCACTCCACTAGCTATGGACTGTGACGGCGAGAGATAATACTACTAACAAAAGGTCTCGCGGAGACTGTCGCCGTGCCGATAGAAGAACAACAAGACCATCAGCCTCCGATCGACACGCAGATGATGCGGCGATGCATTGCGCTGGCGCGCTCGGCCAGCACCCGCGGCGAGCTGCCCCACGCCGCGGTGATCAGCAGGGGCGGCCAATTCATCTGCGAGTCCCCGAACATGGCCCGCGCCGAGCGCGACGCCACCCGCCACGCGGAGACGGTGGCGATCTCGCAGGCGCAGCGCGCGCTCGGCACCGTCAACCTCGACGGCTGCACGCTGTATTCGCTGGTCGAGCCGTGCGCGATGTGCGCCTACGCCATCCGGGAGACCAGGATCGGGCGCGTGATCTATGGCCTGAGGTCGCCGGCCATGGGCGGCCATTCGCGCTGGAGCATTCTCCAGGACCACGGCCTCTCCGCCGCGATGCCGGAGGTTTTCGCCGGCGCCCCCACCGTGATCGCCGGCTTCCTGCAGGACGAAGCGGTCGGCGCGATGCGCTCCTGGAATCCGCTGTTCTGGAACATCATCCGGGCGCGCGGGCTCTTGGTGCCGGTCGACGCCGGCGCGCCGGCAAGCGACGGCGCCGCGGCGCCGCGGCGCTCGAGCCTGTGGGAGCGCGCCGGCAACGCGCTGCGGGTGGCGATCGTCGATCGGCTGTGGCGGACGTGAGCGATGCGGAATGCGCTCGACGTCCTGTTCGACGAGGACGCTTGCCGCAGCCGCAAGGACCACGCCGCGGAAAATCTCGCCATCCTCGCCCATATGCGATAGCTCTACCCCACAAGGGGGGAGGGAGGACTCAAAACCACGGTCCCCTCGGGCGTATCGAGATGGGTGAATCCAGTAGGGGCGACCCGCCCCTGCCCCGATCGCCGACCGTATCGGTAGATCGGCGTGCCCGTCACCTCACCAGCCGTTTGCGGATCGACTGCAATTCCCGGCGGCGCTTTGCCCCCGACCTGGGGTAGGTCATTTTGAGTTGCTCCAGCGTATCGAGGACAATCTGGGAGACGATCAGCCGGGTGTTCTCCTTGTCGTCGGCGGGAACGACGTACCAGGGCGACTGCTTCGTGCTTGTCGCATCGAAGCACCGCTCGTAGGCCTTCATGTATTGCTTCCAGAATTTGCGTTCCTCGATATCGGCTGCGCTGATCTTCCAGTTCTTGTCCGGCTCGTCGATCCGCTCCAGGAAGCGCTTGCGCTGCTCTTCCTCCGAGAGGTGGAGGAAGAACTTGACGATGCGGGTGCCGTTGGCGTGAAGATGCTTCTCCAGATCGACGATCGAACGATACCGATCGCGCCAGATCGCCGCGTGGTCGCGGGCGACGTGGGGGATTCCCTCGCCGAGCAGAATCTCGGGATGCACGCGGGCAATCAGGACCTCCTCGTAATAGGACCGGTTGAAGATGCCGATCCGCCCGCGTTCCGGCAGGTCGCGGGTGGTGCGCCAGAGAAAGTCGTGCTGCAGCTCGGCGACGCTGGGATGCTTGAAGCTGAACACCTGGCAGCCTTGCGGATTGACCCTGGACATCACGTGCCTGATGGCGCCGTCCTTTCCCGCCGCGTCCATGGCCTGGAAAATCAATAGCACCGCATAGCGATCGGACGCGTAGAGAAGCTGCTGCTGCAGGCTCAGCCGGGCAACATGTTCTTCCAGAAGCTTTTGATATTGCTCCTTCGACTTGTACACGGGATCGACCCTGGTCGGCCACTTCCCGAGATCGACCTTGTCTCGTTCCCGGACCCGAAACTCCTTGCAGCTGATCTTCATTGTTGTCCTTTCGAAATGCGGAGCGCGCCCTACAGCACGATGAATGAAGGCTTTCCAATATACCGTCCGCGCTCTCCGTCGGCCAGAGCACGACGCATCATCCATGCGTGCAGGGTGAGCACTAATGACCATACCGCCGTCTTGCGGAGCGGCTCGTTTCCAATCGAGAAAAATCCGCAAATCGGCGGACTGTTGAAGCACCGGGAGAACTGTAAAGGCAGGATACCGGAACCTAGGTCCCTCTGTCGCGTTCAACCTGCATGGTTTAACAATGTTGGGAGAACGTGATGAGATACGCTTTGGTAATTGCCGCCGTCGTGGGCGTTTGTGCGGCCGCGCCGGCGAACGCGGAAGAGGTTGGAGTTGGTGTCGGACCGGTCGGCGTAACGGTCGGCGCAGGGCATGACCGTGACGGAGACCACGACCGCACGGTCATCCGCGATCGCGATGAACATCGGGATCGGGACACAGTGATCATCAAGAAAGATCACGACCGTGATGGCGACAGGGATCACGACAACACGGTAATTGATCGCCGTTGATGAGTGATCGCCGCTGACGAGTCTGAATGGTCTCCCCTCGGGGAGGCTATTTTTGTGCCAGCAATTCCTGCGGCGCGGCCCGTCCGTTTCTTTCGATGCGTCGGGTGATGTTTTGCGAATTCTGACGGCATTCCCAATTGAGGCGGTCGCCATCGTTCGGGCAAATATATTCGTAGGTTACACTTTGGCAGGTCGGGGTAATCGATACGAACTCCATTTCCGTGTCGCATGCCGGACAACATGGAAATCTGGGCGGGGCGAGCGCAGAAGACACGGCCACTTTTGACATCGACATCTCCGCCCTCCGCTGGATTAACACGGCGCCTTTAGTTGGCCCCCGAGCCAGGAGTCCATTTTTCCCGACTTCATTGGGTCGTTCGAGGCGATCACCACCTGATGCACGCATTCGCAGGCGGGGCATTCAAATGTCCGGATGCAAGCGTCCAATGGCCCAGCAGTGACGCGGGCCAACATCGTTCTGGTACGGCAGTTTGGGCATGGTGGGCGCTGAATATAGGCCATAATACTCGCCTCGGATCAGGCAGCAGCACAACGCTCTCGGTCGTCGGTCGGTCGGACCCATCGCTAACCATGCCATGGCTGGTTCCAGGCGACTGGTCAATTGTGCACGCGGACACGAAATAGTTAACGGAACGCCGACGGTAACGCCGTGCCCAATCGAGCCTGATTGGTGCGGCCGCCCACGTCGCCACCAGCTTTCGCATCGCAATGAAATGACGCGGTGTGCCAATAGGCGTACTCCCGCGATTCAAATTCTCTTTGAAGCAGACACGCCTTCCATCGCCGGCGTATCGTCAATTCACGCCATGGCCTGCAAAAGTCTCTGTACCAGGCGGGTGCGACTGTTGTTGCGCGCGGGATGGCCAGTCGTCGTTCCGTCTGCTAGCTTCCGGACATTCTGAAAATGCCGGGGAGGCAAGCTATGTTTTTGCCCGTTCAATACGCGTGGTTTGAGCCCGTGCTCATTGCAACCATCGTGGTCTTCATCATTGACTTGATTGGCAACTCGATTGGATTCGGCAACCGCCTGTTCGGCGCCCTGTTTAGCGCAATCCTGTTTGCCGTCGTGTTCGGAGCCCTCGTCTATTTCGGTTACGGCAGCGTGTCGATGTCGGTGACGTCGACGCCGAGCGCAACTGCCCCTGCTCTGACGAAAAAGTAGGTCGGCCAACGCCGGTCGCTGCCGCGGCTGTTCGCCGATCATGCCCTCAGCCGCAGACGTTCGGTAGCCGCACGGAAAT
>JBKQQE010000114.1:0-12235 GCA_052326245.1 Xanthobacteraceae bacterium
GCACGAACCAGACCTTTACCAAGTGCGTGAGCGTGGCGTAGGCCAGCATAATCGCGGCGACCAGCGGCCAGTACAGCGCAGGCAGCGGCACAAAGCCGAGGGCTGCACCAGCCCAGGTGAACGGCAGCGCGATGCCGACCGCGCAGATGATGATCGTAGTGGCAATCAGCGCCGGACTGGCCCGGCTCTCGATGAAGGGAATGTGCGAAGTCCGGATGATGTGAATGATCAGGGTCTGCGTCAGCAGCGATTCGACGAACCACCCGGTCTGAAACAGCGATGGGTTGGTCCAAGCGCCGAACACGTAGATCATCATTGCGTAGGTCAGATAGTCGAAGATCGAGCTCAGCGGCCCGATGAAGATCATGAATTTGAAGATGTTGCTGATATCCCAGCGCCGCGGGACCATCAGAAACTCGGCGTCGACGTTGTCGGTCGGAATCGTGGTCTGCGAAAAATCGTAGAGCAGATTGTTGGTCAGCACCTGGATCGGCGCCATCGGCAGGAACGGCAGGAAGATGCTGGCGCCAAGAACGCTGAACATGTTGCCGAAGTTCGAGCTCGCGCCCATCTTGATGTACTTGGTGATGTTGGCAAAGACACGCCGCCCCTCGATCACGCCGTCGCGCAGCACCAAGAGATTTTTCTCCAGCAGGATGACGTCGGCGGATTCCTTGGCGATATCGACCGCGGTGTCGACAGAGACCCCGACGTCAGCGACTTTCAGCGCCGGGCTGTCGTTGATGCCGTCGCCGAGAAAGCCGACCACGTGTCCCTTGGCGTGCAGCGCGCGCACTACCCGTTCCTTCTGGGTCGGCGTGAGCTTGGCGAACACGGTGGTGCGGTCGGCGACGTCGGCCAGCTCGGCATCGGAGAATTCGGCGATGCGGTTGCCGAGCAGGATTTCGCCGGCATCGAGCCCGACCTCCTTGCAGATCTTCCGGGTGATCACCTCGTTATCGCCGGTCAGGATCTTGACGCGGACCCCGCAGTCGGCGAGCGCTGCGAGCGCGGCCCCCGCGCTTTCCTTGGGCGGGTCGAGGAACGCGATGTATCCGAGCAGGGTCAGATTGGCTTCGTCTGCGAGCGTATAGGCCGACCGCGACGCATCCATGGTCTTGTAGGCCACCGCGACCACCCGGAACCCGTCGGCATTCAGCGCCGCGGTCTCCGCCTTCGCCGCCTCCAGGTGGCTGCTGTCGAGCCCCCCGATTTCACCGTCGACTTCGTAGTGATCGCACGCCGCAAAGACTTCCTCGATGGCGCCCTTGCAGATCAGGACGTGCCGCTCGCCGCCCTGCGCGACCACGATGGAAAGACGACGTCGCGAGAAGTCGAACGGGATCTCGTCGACCTTGGAATAACCGCTGTCGATGCCGAGCGCGGCATGGAGATCGACATGGGCCAGAACGGCCTCGTCAAGCAGGTTCCGGAGACCCGACTGGAAATGACTGTTGAGGTAGGCGTATTCCAGCACGCGCGCCGACTCGTCGCCGTGAATGTCGAGGCAGCGCTTCAGGATGATGCGATCCTGGGTCAGCGTTCCGGTCTTGTCAGTGCACAGCACGTCCATCGCGCCGAAATTCTGGATCGCGTTGAGGCGCTTGACGATCACTTTCGCCCGCGACATCGTCATCGCGCCCTTGGCGAGATTGACGGTGACGATCATCGGCAGCATTTCCGGGGTCAGCCCCACGGCGACGGCGACAGCGAACAGAAACGCCTCGAGCCAATCGTGCTTGGTCAGGCCGTTGATCAGGAATACAGCCGGGACCATGACAAGCATGAACCGGATCATAAGCCAGGTGAAGCGATTGATCCCCTTGTCGAACGCCGTCGGCACGTGCTTGCCCGCGACCTCCTCGGCAAGCTGGCCGAAGAACGTCCGCGGGCCGGTACGGATCAGGACCCCGGTGGAGTAGCCGGACACCACGTTGGCTCCCATGAAGCAGAGATTCGCAGCATCAAACGGCGATTCGAGTTTGCCATTGCAGGCTGGTGCCGACTTTTCCGCCGGCATCGCTTCGCCGTTGAGCGCCGACTGGTTGACAAACAGATCCTTGGCCTCCAGCAGGCGGAGATCGGCGGGAATCATGTCGCCGGCCGACAGCCGGACGATGTCGCCGGGTACCAGCTGATCCATCGGGACCTCGGCGAAGCTGCCTTCCGCGCCTGCACGCTTGCGCAGCACGCTGGCCGTGGTGTGAACCATGGCGCGCAGCCGAGCCGCCGCTTCGTTGGACCGATGTTCTTGTACGAAGGCCGTCATGATCGCGAGAATCACCATGAGGCAGATCACGATGGCGGCCCTGATGTCGCCGGTCAGGTAGGACACGCCGGCCAGCGTCAGCAGCAAGGCATTGAGCGGATTGCGCGCACGGCCCCACAGCTCCTGCAGGATGGTGGCCTTGCGCTCGCGCGTCACGCTGTTGGGGCCTTCCCGCTGCAGACGAGCAGCGGCCTCCTGCTCGGTGAGCCCTCCGGCGTCGGTTTTGAGCTGGGCGCACACCTCCACGGCGGCAAGTCTCGACATCTCCAGGAGATTGGCGTCATCCGCCGACAGTTTCTGCAGACGTTCGGAACGGCGGGCTTGCAATTGGCTCATAGGGTTTCGTCTTCGATCTCTGGACCGCGCGCCGGAACCGGCGCCGCTGCTTTCTGACTAGCAATCACGCCGTCGTCGGGGCTTGAGCCAGATCAGTCATGAGATTGTCACACTCCCGGGGGCCCGCCAGGCCTGACCCGCGCTCACGTCGCCTGCGCGACGGTGGAGCGGAAGCGCAGGATTGACAGCCAGAGAAACAGCGCGCCGATCGCGGCGACGGCGAGAAATTCCCGCCACACCACGTCGATGCCCGCGCCCCGGTACAGGATCGACTGCGCGAACGAGACGAAATGCGTCGACGGCGACGCCTGCATCGCGGTTGCCAGCCACGGCGGCATGCTTTCCAGCGGCGTGGACGACCCCGACAGCGTGTTCATCGGCACAGCAACCAGCATGTAGAGCAGCCCAAGCTGCGGCATCGACCGCGCGACGGTGCCGAGAAAGACCCCGATCGAGGTGGCGAAGAACAGATAGAGCATGGCGCCGGCGAGAAACAGCGGGATCGATCCGGCAATCGGAATCCCGAGCAGGATCCGCACCACGAATTGCAGCGACAACCCGACCGCGATGGCGATCACTAGGCCGTTGGCCCAGATCTTGGACATCGCGATTTCGAACGGCGTCAGCGGCATCACCAGCAGGTGGTCCATGGTGCCGCGCTCGCGCTCCCGCACGATGGCCGCCCCCGCCAGCACGATCGCCAGCATCGTGACGCTGTTGATGATGCCCATGACGCTGGTGAACCAGGCGGTCGTGACATTGGGATTGAACGCGACGCGGATCGCGAGGTTGACCGGCGACGGGGGAACCTGCTCGGTCCGCGACAGGAAGTTAGCGATCTCGGTCGAGACGATCTGCTGGGCGTAGCCGGATCCGAGCCCCGCCTGCACCATGGCGGTGGCGTCCACGTCGACCTGCAGGTCGGGGTGGCGTCCCGCCCGCAGATCGCGCTCGAAATTCGGCGGAATGTCGACCACGAAGGTGAACTGGCCGCCATTCATCAGGCTGTCGATCTCGCCCTGCTGAATTTGCACGGGCGGTTTGAAATAGGGCGGCAGGAACGCGCTGGCGATCCGCCGGGAAATCTCGGAATGGTCCTCGTCGGCGATCGCGATCGAGGCGTTGTGCAGTTCCTGCGAATAGCTCTGCGCCTGGCTGATCACGGCCAGCGAAAACGAGTAGATCACCAGACCGAGCAGCACATAGTCCCTGAGGAAGCTGCGCAGCTCCTTGGTGCCGAGCCAGAAGATATTCTCGAGCTTGCGCATGCGAGGTGCTCCTAGCGTTCCTGCTTGCGCAACAGCAACAGGCTCAGCGTGGTCAGGATCGGAACGAACACGACGAGCGCGACGAGATAGAAACCGAGGTCCGCGAAACCCAACCCCTTGGTGAAGGTGCCGACGCTGATCGGCAGGAAGTAGGACATCGGAAAGCAGCGCCCGAGAATTCGCGCGAAGCCGGAAAGCGACGAGACCGGAGCAAGCATGCCCGCAAACTGGGTTGCCGGAAGAATGGTCATGATCGCGGTGCCGAACAGTGCCGCGATCTGCGTCGAGCAGAACGCCGAAATCAGCATGCCGTAGCCGGTGGTCGTGAACACATAGACGATCACGCCGGCGAGCAGCATCAGCGGACTGCCCTTCAGCGGCACGTGGAAGAACAGCAGCGCCATCAAGAACATGATGACGAAATTGACCAGCGCGACGCCGACATAGGGCAATTGCTTGCCGATTAGAAATTCCAGCCGCGTCACCGGAGTGACATAGAGGTTGGTGATCGAGCCGAGCTCCTTCTCGCGGACGATGGCGAGCGCCATCAGGATGGCCGGAAACAGCGCCAGCATCATCGCGATGGTGGAGGGCACCATGGCGTAGACGCTGTCGAAGTCCTGATTGTACTTGAAGCGGATCTCGATATCGGCCGGCGCGGGCGGCTGCGGCACGGTGGTCTTGATCACGGGGTCGGCCAAATAGAGCTGGTGCATGCCCATGAGATAGCCGCGGATGGTTTCCGCCCGGAACGGCATGGCGCCGTCGATCCAGGCCGACGCCCAGGCCGGCCGGCCGCGCTTGATGTTCTCGCCGAAGCCCGGCGGGATCTCGATGCTGGCCTTGATGTCCCCGCTCTTGAGCCGCCTGTCGAGGTTGGCGTAGTCGGCGATCGGCGCCTTCTCGACGAAATAAGGCGAGCCGCGCACCTCCTCGAGATAGGCCCGGCTCTCGTGGGTCTGGTCGCGATCGAGCACGGCGAATGTCAGGTTGTTGACGTCGGTCGAGATTCCGGCACCAAAGACCACCATCAGCAGCGTGGTTCCGAACAGCGCGAAGGTGAGGCGGATCGGATCCCGGATCAGCTCCAGCCCCTCGCGGATGGTGCAGGCGAACAGCCGCTGCGGGCTGAACGATCGCCATTGCGGCGCGTCTGACTTCGCCAATGCGGCCTGCGGGGCGATGACGACGGGGTCCGCAGCACGCGTTACCGTAGCCTCGATCGCGGTCTCTCCTCCGGCGTCCTCGAGAAACGAGATGAAGGCCTCTTCCAGGTTGGCCGAGCCGCGCGCGGCGACCAGGCGGGCCGGCGTATCGGTGGCTAGCACGCGCCCGGCATGCATCAGCGAGAGGCGGTCGCAGCGCGACGCCTCGGTCATGAAGTGGGTCGAGACGAAGATGGTGACGCCCTGGCGCCGCGACAGGTCGATCAGGAGCTCCCAGAACCGGTCGCGCGCCAGCGGATCCACACCGGAAGTCGGCTCGTCGAGGATCAGGAGCTCCGGTTGATGCACGATGGCAACCGCCAGCGACACCCGTTGGCGAATCCCGAGCGGCAGATCCGCGGTGCGCGCGTCCAGGTAACGCTCCAGATCGAAGCTTGCGGTAAGCTCCGCGATCCGCTGTTTCCACATTTTCGGATCGAGATGAAACAGCCGCGCATGCAGCGTCAGGTTCTGGCGCACCGTCAATTCGCCATAGAGCGAAAACGACTGCGACATGTACCCCACCCGCGCGCGCGAGGCGAGATCCGAGGGGTCGAGCGGCTTGCCGAACAGCAGCGCCTCGCCCTCGCTGGCGGGCAACAGGCCGGTCAGCATCTTCATGGTGGTGGTCTTGCCGGAGCCGTTGGAGCCGACAAAGCCGAATATTTCGCCGCGCCCGATGCTGAAGCTGACGCGATCGACGGCGGTGAAATCGCCGAACCGGCACGACAGGTCGCGCGCCACGATCATCGGCACGGCCTCGGCGTCGACCTGCTGCCGCGGCGGGATCAGAAACTTGTGGTGTCCCGAGCGGGCGCCATCGGGCAGCAATGCCACGAACGCATCCTCGATGGTGGCCGCACCGGTCGCCGTCTTGATCTGCGCCGGCGTCCCGCGCGCCAGCACCGCGCCGGCGTTGAGCGCGAGCAGCCAGTCGAACTGTTCGGCTTCTTCCATATAGGCTGTCGCGACGATGACGCTCATGCCGGGACGGCGCGCCCGGATGCGGTCGATCAGCTCCCAGAACTGGCGGCGCGACAGCGGGTCCACCCCCGTTGTCGGCTCGTCGAGGATCAGGAGATCGGGATCGTGAATCAGCGAGCAGCACAGGCCGAGCTTCTGCCGCATGCCGCCGGACAGCTTGTTCGCCGGACGGTCGGCGAACGGTGCCAGCGCCGTGCTGTCGAGCAGCTCCGCGATCCGCCAGATCCGTTCCTGGCGCGACAGGCCGAACAGCCGGCCGAAGTACTCGATGTTCTCGCGCACGCTAAGGTCGGGATAGAGATTCTTGCCGAGCCCCTGCGGCATGTAGGCGATGCGCGGGCACACTGCCCGCCGGTGCGCGCGATCGGCGATGTCGCCGTCGAGCACCAGGGCGCCGCCGTCCTGGATCTCGCGGGCGCCGGCAATGATGGCGAGCAGCGTCGATTTTCCCACGCCGTCGGGCCCGATCAGCCCGACCATGCAGTCAGCGGGGATGTCGGCTGTGACGTCATCGAGCGCTGTGACCTTGCCGTAGCGCTGCGTCAGACCCTCGAGCCGGGCGACCGGCTGATCGTCGGTCACGGCGCCGCCTGCAGCCGCGCCGGCCACGCCACCGAGGGGTCCCATCGGATATAGGCGAGACCGGGCAGGCCGCTGCGCACGGCATCGGCGTGATCGCGCGAACGCGCCTCGTCGATCCGAACGCGAATCCGGAACACCAGCTTGTCGCGCTCGTTCTGGGTTTCGACGGTCTTTGGCGTGAACTGGGACTGGCTCGCGGTGAACGACACCGTCGCGGGAATCGGATGATCGGGATAGGCGTCAAGAACGATGCGGGCCTCCGCGCCGATCTTGATCCTGCCGGCTTCCAGCGCCGGCAGATAAACGTCCATGTAGACATAGCCGACATCGAGCATCGTGAAGACCTTGCCGCCCGCCGGCAGCACCTCGCCGATATTGGCGATCCGATACTGGATGCGGCCGTCCCGCGGCGCGATCAGATCATTGTCGTTGATATTAACGGTATAGAGTCCGACGTCGTGCTCGGCGGCCTGCAGCGCATGTTCGGCCTCGGCGACCTTGGCCTCGCCCGCGACGATCGCGGCATTGGCGCCGTCGAGCGTCTGCTTTCGCTGGTCGAAGGTCTCCTTGGTGGTCCAGCCCTGCTTGACCAGGACCTGCGCGCGGTCGAGTTCCTGGGCCGCGAAGACCTGCTGGCTGCGCAGCTGCTCGAGGTTGGCATTGGCCTCCTCGATCGAGCGTTGCGCAAGCCTGCGCTGGGCTTCGGCTTTCTTGAGCGACTCCTGCAGGTCCCGTGTGTCCATCCGCGCGACCATCTGGCCCGCTTTGACCATATCGCCGATATCGGCGTGCAATTCCGCGATCCGGCCGGCGAATTTCGTGTCGATGTCGATCTCGTCGGCCTCGATCCGGCCGTTGCTCCAGCTGATGCCGAGGGGAACGACCGGCTGCGAATGCTTCCAGATATAGAAGCCGGCGCCGCCGCCGAGCGCCGCGAGTGCGAGAATGACGACGCCGGCGCGCAGCCGCCGCCGTCCTGCCCCGAGGTTCGGGTGATGCACTGGCACCCGCGCGATCGGCGAACCTGCGGGCTCAACGGCCACGACGCTCGGCGGATTTTGAACCGTGGGCGCCTCGCCCGGTTCCCGGCTTTTCTGGTCCAACATCGTCTCCAAGCTTTCAACGCTCTAGTGTCCCGGTTCTAACATTCGCATCACTTTGCGGCAGGCTCTTTTGCGAATGTTGGAACCATAGGGACACTAGCAAATATAGGATTCTAGTGTGGTTTTGGATTTGACATGCGCTTGGAGAGTTCGCGGCGATACTGAAGCGAATGTCAAATCCACCACACTAGGATCAGCTTGCCACGGCCGATGCCGGCGCCCTTGAGCTAGCTCAACACCACTGTGTCGGCATGCCGCCGGCCGATGACGAATGAATGACCACCGCGTCTCGCGGAACCTCAGGACATTGCCTGCCTGCGCCGCGGGCAGGGGTTTTGATCGGGATCAAGCAATCGGCCGGTGAACGCTGTAATCGGATAGGTGCCTGTCCCGCACTCATTGCTGTTGAGATCACCACCATGCCCGATCGGGTGATCGAGGTCCAGAACATCGCCCGCATCTATCGCGTCGGGGACATCGACGTGCGCGCGCTGCAGGACGTCAGCCTCGTCATCGAGCGCGGCGAGTTCGTCGCCATCATGGGGTCGTCGGGATCCGGGAAATCGACGCTGATGTCGATTCTCGGCTGCCTCGACCAGCCGACCAGCGGGCACTATCGCCTCGAAGGCGTCGATGTCGCGCGACTGAGCGAACCGGACCTCGCCCGCGTCCGCAGCGAGCGGCTCGGATTCGTGTTCCAGAGCTTCAACCTGCTGGCGCGAACCACGGCCATCGAAAATGTGGCGCTGCCGCTGTTCTATTCGCAAACGGCTCCCGCCGACCAAGCGTCCCGATTCAAGCGCGCCCGCGCGGCGCTCGAGTTTCTCGGTCTCGGCGACCGCGAAGGCAATACGCCCGGCCAGTTGTCGGGCGGGCAGCAGCAACGCGTCGCCATCGCCCGCGCGCTGATCAACAACCCGAGCCTGATCCTCGCCGACGAACCGACGGGCAATCTCGACACCCGAACGTCCCACGACATCATGGCCACCCTGCAGACGCTCAACCGGCAGGCAGGCGTCACCATCGTCATGGTCACCCACGAGCCCGACATCGCCGCCTATGCCGACCGCATCGTGACCATGCGCGACGGCCTCATCATCTCCGACGAACGCCACGCCGCAATTCGAAGCGCGCCCACGGCCGCGCGATCGCAGGAGAGCAACAAGAGCCTGGCGTCGCTGACCGCGCCTCCTGCAGCCACGGCGCTGGTGCGGCCGGTGCAGAGCCTGTATGGCTTCACGCGGATGGTGACGGCGGCCGCGCTGCAGGCGCTCGGCCGCAACAAGACCCGCTCGATGTTGACCATGCTTGGCGTCTTCATCGGCGTGGCCGCGCTGATTGCGATGGTCGCCGTCGGTCAGGGCGCCAACGACGCGGTCCGCAAGCAGATCGAAAGCCTCGGCACCAATCTGCTGGTGGTGGTGCCCGGCGCCACCTCGATGGGCGGCACCCGCGCCGGCTTCGGCAGCGCCTCGACGCTCACCACGGCGGACGTACAGGCGATCCGACGGGAGGCCGACGCGGTGGGCTCCGTCAGCTACCTGATCCGGCAGTCCGGCCAGATCCAGTACATGAACAAGAACTGGACCACCACGATCCAGGGCGTGAGCGCCAACTATCCGCCGATCACCAACTGGCAGATCGCCGCCGGCCGCGGCATCGCATCGGAGGACGACCATACCACGGCGCTGGTCGCCGTGCTCGGTCAGTCCGCCTACCGTGAACTGTTCGAGGAGAATGAAAGCCCGATCGGGGCCACCGTGCAGGTTCGCAGCATGCCCTTGCGCGTGATCGGAGTGCTGGCCCCGAAGGGACAAACCGCCTACGGCCAGGATCAGGACGACGTGATCATGGTGCCGTTCACGACCGCCGAGCGGAAGATTCTCGGCGTCGCCGCCCCCTCGCAAAGCCAGGCTCCGCTGAACTGGGTGTATCCGCTGCCGCCCAATCCCTACAACCTGCAGCCGCGCCTGGCCGGCTACGTCAACCAGATCTATGTCCAGGCCCGCAGCCAGAGCGAGGTTGAGCCTGCCATCGACGAGGTGACGCAGATATTGGTCCGCCGCCACCGCATCAAACCGGGGGCGGACAAGGATTTCGCGGTCCGCAATCTGAGCCAGGTCGCGGAAACCGCCGAGGGCAGCAGCCGCACCATGGCGATCCTGCTCGCGGCGGTCGCCTCGATTTCACTGGTGGTCGGCGGCATCGGTATCATGAATATCCTGCTGGTCTCGGTGACCGAGCGCACCCGGGAAATCGGGTTGCGGATGGCGATCGGCGCCCGCCGGATTCACGTCCTGCTGCAGTTTCTGGCGGAGGCGTTCTTCCTGAGCATCAGCGGCGGCATCGCCGGGATCGTCATGGGCATCGCGTTCTCGCTCGCCATTCCCGTGGTGACGGGATGGTCGGCGCCGATCTCGCTGACCGCGATCTTGGGCGGGTTTCTGTTCTCGGCCGCGGTCGGCATCTTTTTCGGCTATTACCCGGCGCGCAAGGCCGCCCGCCTCAACCCGATCGACGCGCTCCGCTACGAATAGGTGACCCTTTTTGGTCCAGACGTTCGCGAACCGAGTTCGCATTCGTCGCTGACGCGTCGCGTACTTGAGGGGGCCGTCCGCATCGTCGCGCCTACCGCGTGAAGCGTGCCGTCAATCCCGCGATGATCTGCATGACGACGCCGAGCAGCCAGGCGAGCGCGAGCACCAGCGCCGAACCCGGCCGCGGATCGATGTCGAGGATGATGTTGACGACCGCAACCAGCGCCGCCACCGGAGCGAGAAAGGTTCCGACCGCACTGAGCATCTCGACCGGATCGACGCGGCTCGAACCCGCCGCCAGCTCCGGATCGCGCGGCGGCAGGTCGATGCCGAGATAAAAGCCGACCGCGCCCCCGATCATCATCGCGAACACGAACCCCAGCGACATCAGTGCCGGATTACCTTCCTTCACCAGATGTGCCGCGACGAACAGGCCGCAGGAAGCGCCCGCCGTGGCGAGGCCCGCGCGCTCCAGAACGTGAGCGAGCCGGCTGGTTCGAGATCTGATCGCCATGACGCGCTCTCCCCAAGCCTTAAAGTCGTTCAACCGGCTACCCCGGCCAAGACTATAGCTTACCCGTGATTGTCACCCGCGGCATGACCGAAATCAAATCATCAATGTCGGGGACGGCGGATAGTTTTCGACATCATCGCAGGCGGCCGCCGGTCAGCCCAGGCCGCGCTTGAGCATGCGGCCCAGCCGCTCGGCAAAGGCCTGCGCATCCGCCGGCGGTTCGCCGTCGAGAATCCGCGCTTCGTCGAACAACAGCCGTACCGCGTCCTCGCGAACCTCCTTGTCGTCGTCCGACCGCGCCGCGAGCGCCGCTACCACGTCGTGGCGCGGATTGATCTCGAGCACCGGCTTGCTGCCGCCGGCGATCCGGCCCGCGCCGGCCAGCAGCCGTTCGAGCTGGCGGTCCATGCCGGTTTCGGGGGCGACGAGGCAGACCGCGCTGGTGGTGAGACGGTCGGAGGCACGGACGTCCGACACCTGGTCGCCGAGCGTCTCCTTGGCGTAGGCGATCAGGCGCGCGACCTGCTCGCTGGCGGCGGCGTCCCTCGCCGGCGGGGCTTCGACCGGCGGAATCAGGTCGAGTTCGGCGGCGCCATGGGTGACGGATTTGAACGGCTTGCCCTCGTAGTCCACCCCCGCCGAGGCCCAGAAGCTGTCCACCGGATCGCTCAGAAGGAGAACCTCGATGCCGCGCGCGCGAAAACCCTCGAGATGGGGCGAGGCTGCCAGCCGCGCCGGATCCTCGCCGACGAGGTAGTAGATCGCGGTCTGGTTCGGCTTCAACGCCGCCGCGTAGTCCTTCAGCGTCCGCCAGTCCGAGCCCGAGGTCGTAGTCTTGAAGCGTGACAGCTCCAACAGCTGGGGGCGCCGCTCGAAATCCTCGTACAGCCCTTCCTTGATCACCGCGCCGAAGCTGTCCCACAGCTTGTCGTAGGCCGCGGCATCAGACTTGGCGAGCTTCTCCAGCTCCGACAGGATGCGGCTGGCGACCCCCTTCTTGATCGCGGTGAAAATCGGACTTTCCTGGATCATCTCGCGCGAGACGTTGAGCGGCAGGTCCGCGGAATCGACCAGCCCGCGCACGAAGCGCAGGTAGCGCGGCGCCAGCTCGGCGTCGTCGGTGATCATGACGCGTTTCACGTAGAGCTTGATCCGGCCCTTGCGATCGGCGTCGAACAGGTCGAACGGCTTGGTGCCGGGCACGAACAGCAGCATGGTGTATTCGTGCCGGCCCTCGGCCCTGGTGTGGATGGTCAGCGCCGGTTCGTCGAACTGGCCGGCGAAGCTGCGGTAGAAATCGGTGTATTCCTCGGCCGTAATCTCCGACTTCGACCTCGTCCACAACGCCGCGCCGCTGCCGACCTCGGCCGCCTCGGCACCGGGCTTGTCGATCAGCGAGATCGCGACCGGGATATGGCCGGATCGCGCCTTGACGAT
>JBKQQE010000115.1:0-8088 GCA_052326245.1 Xanthobacteraceae bacterium
CCGCGCACGCGGGCCGATCCGGAATCTCGACATTCGCCGCGCCGTTGAGATTCCGGGTTCGCGCGCGTTGCGCGCGCCCCGGAATGACGGAGGGTAGGGCGTGGTGCCGTCCGTCCTCAAATCTTCCGCTTCGCGCCTTCCCAGTACGGGTCGCGCAGCCGCCGTTTGAAGATCTTGCCGGAATCCTCGCGCGGCAGCGCGTTCGACACCGTGATGTGACGCGGCACCTTGTAGTCGGCCAGTGCCGCCTTCAGCCCGGCGCGCAGCCCCTCGATGTCGAGCGTGACGCCCGGCTGCGGCTCGACCACCGCCATCAGCGCCTCGCCGAACTCCTCGTCGGGAATGCCGAACACCGCGCAGTCGTGCACGCCGGAGAGCCCGTGCAGCACCGCCTCGATCTCGGCCGGGTAGATGTTGACGCCGCCGGAGATCACCATGTCGCGCTTGCGGTCGGAGATGAAGACGTAGCCGTCGGCGTCGATGAAGCCGACGTCGCCCGAGGTGATGAAGCCGCCGCGGTCGATCTCGGCGCGCTTGTCGGGGCGGTTGTGATAGGTGAAGTCGGGATTGCCGGCGATCCGCGAATAGATCTCGCCGACCTCGCCCGGCGCGATCTCGCGGCCGTCGTCGTCGAGGAAGCGCAACTCGGCGCCGGGCGCGATGCGGCCGACGGTGCCGGGCTTTCTCAGCGCGTCCTCGGAGGTGGCGAACGTCACGGCGCCGGATTCGGTCGAGCCGTAGAACTCGTAGATCACCGGACCCCACCAGTCGATCATCGCGCGCTTGATGTCCGGCGGGCAGGGCGCGGCGGCGTGGATGACGTGGCGCAGCGAGCTCACGTCGAAGGCGCGGCGCGTCGCCTCGGGCAGTTTCATCAGCCGCACGAACATGGTCGGCACCATGAAGACGGTGTCGATCGCCTCGTCCTGCAACAGCTTAAGGAAGGCTTCCGGCTCGAACCGCGGCATCAGCACCAGCGCGCCGCCGAGCCGCCCGGCGCGCAGCGCAAACGCGTTCGGCGCGGAGTGGTAGAGCGGGCCGGGCAGCAGCGCCCGGGCGCCCGGCTTCAGCCCGTAGATCCGCGCCCGCATCGCCTCCGCGGCGGCGATCTGCTCCGGCGTCGGCGCCGCGCGCCGCACGCCCTTGGGATGGCCGGTGGTGCCGGAGGTGTAGATCATGCTGGCCGGCGCCGGCCGCGCCGCGCCGTCGAAAGCCGGCTGCGCGGCGAGCCAGGCCTCGAAGTCGTGCGCGCCCGCGGGCCGCGCCAGCAGCGCCGGCGCGATGCGAAAACCCGCGACGATCTCGGGCGGCGGGTCGACGGCGAGCCGGGTGACGGCGTCGGGCACCGCATCGGCGAGCTGGTGCAGCAGATCGGTGTGGGCGATCAGGACGCGGGTTGCGGTGTCGTCGAGGATGAAGCCGATCTCCTCGGCCTTGAAGTGCCAGTTGACCGGCACCGCATAGCCGCCGAGCAGCATCACCGCGTAGCTCGCCTCGAGAAAGGCGATGTCGTTGCGCATCAGGATGCAGACGCAGTCGCCCTCAGTCACCCCGAGCGCCTGCAGCCCGCCGGCGATGCGCCGCGCGCGGGCTTCGACCTCGGCGAACGGCCGGACGCGCGCGCCGCTGACGATGCCGCTCGATCGCGGGCGCGAGCCCGGCATGGGGTCGATCATGGATGCTTCCTCGCTCGCGCGGGCGGAGCGTGCCGCCCGCGTCGTGGCGGGCCGCGCGCCGCGGCCCCGTGTTCGTCATGGGATTGTTATCGCGCGCCGGCGCGTAGTTGAAGCGCCGCGCGCGCATGGGGCCATGGCGACGAAGCGTGGACGGGCCGTGGTTACGCCGACTCTCGGAGCGTCATCCTGAGGCGCGAGCCGCGCAAGCGGCGAGCCTCGAAGGATGCGCGGGCGCTCGGGCTGTCATCCTTCGAGGCGCGCAAAGCAACTCGGCTCTCGCCGAGTTGCGTTTTTTCTAAAGTGCCACAAGTCGGGTAAACCCGACTTGTGATGCGCGCACCTTGGGATGACGGGAGACCACCCCAGACCGTCATGCCTCGCGCGTGTCGCAGGCATCGACTCTCAATGCGGGTTCTCCAGGCTGAAGGCCTCGGTCTGTTCGTTATAGGCGAACACCTCGGCGTAGCGGCCCCACGACACGATGGTGTGCAGGGTCTCGTCGGCATACTCCTCCGACATGTAGTCCTCGAGCTCGTTGCGGAAGCGCGCCGCCGGCGCCGAATGCGTCGGTCGCTCGTCGAGCACGCGGCGGATCAGGCCGACCAGCGGCACGTAGCTGACGAGGTGCTCGGCGAACAGCTTCTTGCGGGCGTCGGTTTCTAGGTTGGCGAAGCGCTTGCCGGCGTCGGTCAGCGTCAGGTCGCCTTCGTTGAGCTGGGCGAAGCGCAACAGCTGCAGCGCCTCGGCGAGATGGAACAGCTCGTCGGATTCCAGCTGCAGGTTGGCGGCCAGCACCGGCAGGTCGGCGTGGCCGTGATAGGGGTCGCCCGCCAGCGTCTCGATCAGACCCGAGATCAGGTTCGACGAGACGTGGTTGAGCACCATGCCGACGCCGGTGCCCTGGATGCCCTCGAGGCTCGGCGAGCGCGGCTCGGCGCGCTGGGTCATGCGGGCATAGATGCTGTCGACCAGCTGGCGGAACACCGGGTCGAGGCGGTTGCGCGGATGCTGCAGCTCGACCTTGATCTCGGCGGCGACGCGGCCCGGATTCGACGAGAACACCAGGATGCGGTCGCACATCAGCACCGCCTCCTCGATGTTGTGGGTCACCATCAGCACCGACTTGATCGGCAGCCGGCCTTCGATCCAGAGGTCGATGATGTCGGTGCGCAGCGTTTCCGCGGTGAGCACGTCGAGCGCGGAGAACGGCTCGTCCATCAGCAGCAGGTCGGGATGCACCACCAGCGCGCGGGCAAAGCCGACGCGCTGGCGCATGCCGCCCGACAGCTCCTTGGGAAACGCCGACTCGAAGCCGTCGAGGCCGATCAGGTCGATGGCGGCGAGCGCGCGCTTGTGGCGCTCGGCGCGGTCGACCCCGAGCGCCTCCAGTCCGAGCTCGACGTTCTGCAGCACGGTGAGCCAGGGAAACAGCGCGAACGACTGGAACACCAGGGCGACGCCGTTGGGCGGGCCCTGGATGGCTTCGCCGCGGCATTGGGCGGCGCCCGACGACGGCGAGATCAGCCCGGCGATGATCCGCAGCAGCGTCGACTTGCCGGATCCGGAGCGGCCGAGCAGGCCGACGATCTCGCCGGACTGGATGGTGAGATCGACATTCTCCAGCACCAGCAGGTCCTCGCCGCTGCCCTTGGGAAACGAGCGGCTGACCTTGGCGATATCGACGAGGGGTTTGGTATTGGCGACGTCGAGCATGGGATACTCCGGGTCTAGAACGATAAGTCTTGAGCGGTCAGGTCAGCCCAGCCGCAGTCGGCGTTCGCCGAATGCGTAGAGCGGCCGCCACAGCAGGCGATTGAACAGCGTGACGAAGATGCACATCACGGAGATGCCGAGCACCACCCGCGGGAAGTCGCCGGCGGTGGTGGCCGCGGCGATATAGGCGCCGAGCCCGGTCGCGGTGAGCTGCTCGTTGCCCCAGCTTGCCACCTCGGCGACGATCGAGGCGTTCCACGAGCCGCCCGACGCGGTGATCGCGCCGGTGACGTAATAGGGGAAGATGCCCGGCAGGATCACCTTGACCCACCAGCGCCAGCCGGAGAGCTGGAAGCTCGACGCCGCCTCCCTGAGGTCGGTGGGAAACGCCGAGGCGCCGGCGATGACGTTGAACAGGATGTACCACTGGGTGCCGAGGATCATCAGCGGGCTGAGCCAGATGTCGGGGTTGAGCGCGAAATGCACGATGCCGACCACGAAGGCCGGAAACGCGATGTTGGCGGGAAACGCCGCCAAAAACTGCACCACCGGCTGTGCCCGCTCGGCGAGCTTGGGCCGCAGCCCGATCCAGACCCCGATCGGCACCCAGATCAGGCTCGCCAGCGCGATCAGGATGAGGACGCGGGCGAGCGTCACGAAGCCGACGCCGACGGCGATGCTGACATCCTTCAGGCTGAGCGAGGCGGCGAGATAGTCGTAGATCAGCCAGCCGGCATAGAAGGTGCCGGCGGCGATCACCGCGTACCACGCGACGTCGAGCAGGCGCGAGGAAGGCCGATTGCGCGGCGCCCGCGCGGCCGGCCACGGCCAGCGCCACTGGATCGACGACACAGCGTTCTTCAGCAACACGAACGGCCACGACAGCGCGCGCAGCGCCCGGGTGCGGCGGAACAGGTCGAGCATCCAGGATTCCGGCGCGGTGGCGGAGGCGGTCTGCTCGAAGCGGAACTTGTCGGCCCAGGCGACGATCGGCCGGAACAGGAACTGGTCGTAGAGGATGATGACCGCGAGCATGGTGAGCACGGCATAGCCGACCGCCGGCAGGTTCTGCTCCTTGATCGCGACCGCCACGTAGGAGCCCACCCCCGGCAGGGTCACGGTGGTGTCGCCGACGGTGATCGCTTCCGAGGCCACCACGAAGAACCAGCCGCCCGACATCGACATCATCGTGTTCCAGACCAGGCCCGGCACCGCGAACGGCACGTCGAGCCGCCAGAACCGCTGCCAGCCGGAGAGATGGAAGCTGAGCGTGGCCTCCTCGAGGTCCTTCGGCACGTTGCGCAGCGACTGGTACATGCTGAAGGTCATGTTCCAGGCCTGGCTGGTGAAGATCGCGAACACGCAGGCGAGCTCGGCGCCGAGCACGCGGCCCGGAAACAGGTTCATGAAGAACACGACGGTGAAGGTGAGGAAGCCGAGGATCGGCACCGACTGCAGGATGTCGAGCATCGGGATCATCACCATCTCGGCGCGGCGGCTCTTGGCGGCGAGCGCGGCGTAGCCGAAGGTGAAGATCAGCGAGCAGACGATGGCCGCCAGCATCCGCAGCGTGGTGCGCAGCGCGTAGAGCGGCAGGTTCGAGGGGTCGAGCGAGACCGGCGCGATGTCGAGCGCCGTCAGCGGCGCCTCGGTCTGCTGCGCGCCATAGGCGATCGCCACCATGACGCCGACGATCAGGATCAGCGCCACCGCGTCCCAGATGTTCGGCCGGGGCAGGCGACCGAGCGCCGGAGGGGAAAATCGCGGAAAGTTCATGGGCGGGCCTCGGACGACGCGTCAAACCGGCGGAGCCGGAAGTTTGTGACACAGCTGTGACATTGTCTCGACCCGCCGGAGCGGCGGCGGGACGCGGCCGGACTTTGCCCAATCGAAAGCCGCCGTCAAGGCGAGCCGGAAGTGGGTTGGGGGCAGAGCCCTCGGGGACGGCGTCGACGGGAGCTTTGTGGCTCATGCCTCCGGGGTGCCCCGGAAGGATGCTTCGATCGATGCCGTCAGTGTGGCGTACCCAGAAATGGCGCCAAGACAGAAGTGCTGCGATGGCGCCGATCGCGGATGCTCGCCAAACCAGCGGTGGAGGCCGCAACCCGACTCTGGCCTCACGCCGGTTTTCCATTTAGCGTTGGAGCGGCGAATATATCCGTAGGCAGCGCGTGGGGCCGGGCTGTCCTGCAACCGCTCGGCTGTGAACAAGACGCGGCCGGACGTGAGCCACGCAATATCGCCGTCTTCGCGACGTTCATCCGGCCCCGACGAAGTTGCTCAGGACAACTTCCAGGGAGATCGGGGCCACGACAATGAAAACTTCCAGAAATATCGCGCCGATTGCGGGCGCGCTCGCCGCACTCGCGGCGGGCTTTGCCGCGCCACCGCCGGCGCGCGCCGTCGAATACCTGAGAGTCTGCGACGGCACGGGCGCTGGCTATTTCTACATTCCGGGAACGTCGACCTGCGTCGACGCCTTCCAGATCTCGGCCAACCAGTTCGATCTCGCCCGCGACTATTCGCGTGCGCTCACCGGCATCGCCATGACCAGCGCGCTGGTGACGCCCTTCATTCCCGACAACGCCCGCTTCGCGGTCTCGGTGCACGTGGCGACCTATGAAGGCGCCAACGCCGTCGGGCTCGCGGGCGCGATCCGGCTGGTCGGCAACTGGTCTCTGATGGGAGGGCTCGCGCTCGGCACCGACCGCGGCTCGGTCACGCTTTCGACCGTGCAGGCAAGCGCGACCGGTCCCGTGGTTCCGGTGCAGGCGTGGTCGAGCGTCGATGTGCTGGGAAAATTGGGGGTGAACTATGCCTGGTAGGTCGAAACGACACGCCGCCTGCTCCATTGCCAACATCAATCCTTCACTCCGGAGATCGAACATGATCCGCCATTTTCGTTTTGTCGTACCGACCTTCCTTGCTTGCGCGGTCACCGTTGCCGCGTGGGTGGCGAGCGGCAGGCCGGCCGAAGCCGCGCCCGTCGAATACGTCAAGATCTGCGACTACTACGGTGCGGGCTATTTCTACATTCCGGGCACCGACATCTGCCAGAACGCCAATGCCATCCCGCAGACCCAGAGCGCGATTTCGGGTTTCGCGACCACGGCCTATCAGGGGATCGCGATTTCTTCGGCAATCGTGGCGCCTTTCATGCCGTCGAACGCGAACTACGCGGTGTCCGCGCATATTGCGGCGTTTTCCGGCCAGGAAGCGTTCGGCCTCGGTGGACTGGCGCGGGCGGGCAACACCAACTTCTTTCTCTCCGGCGGCATCGGCATTGCCGCCAGCGGCGGCTCGCCGATCGGCCGCGCCGGCTTCATGTATGCCTGGTGAGGCGGCGGCGCGGCTTGCGCCACCGCGCGGGCCGCTCGCCTGTTGGGCGTGGAGGCGTGCGGGCAACCGCCCCTTCGCGCCGATCTGAGCGTCAACCCGGGGCGCCCGACCCGTTGCTGGCAAGGCCGGCGTCGAGGCGAGCCGGTCGTGGCTTGGCGGCAGAGCGCCTCGGGGACGGCGTCGATGGGACACGGTCGCGCGATTCCATTAGCCGGTTGCGCGGGAAAGGAAAAAGCTGGGCGCGCAGCCCTGACCAAACGAGCGGCAATGCACCGGGTTCGAACTGGACGACGGCGGGACCCGCCTCGGCGCAGCGGCGCGCGAAGGGCCGCCGTCCCCGCACTTTTGCGCGCCGCCGGGCGGCAATTAGCCACCGGTTAACCCAATTTTAGACCCGCTGGCCGATGATGCCGGCAAGACGCGCAGGCGCGCGCCGACTGAGCCCACGTTCCGGTCCGCGATGAGGGGGGGGCCCGCATCCGGGTGATCGCAGGAGGCGGCAGTTGCGCCGCCCTCGGTGCCGCATTTCGACCGTTGCGAGGCAGCCCGCCATCGACGCCAATCAACGGAAGACACCTTCATGGCCGCCAGCACCGACGCAACTCCCCCTGCCCACCGCGCCGAAAAGGCCAGCGGCCTGACCATCACCCGCCGCCTGACCCTGATGGTCGGCATGGCGGCGCTGATGGTCGTGCTGCTGCTGGTGATCAACGCCTTCGGCCTGCGCGCGTCGATCTACGAGGATCGCAAGGCCGCGCTGCGCAACGAGGTCGATACCGCCGCCTCGATGGTGCGCGGGATGGTCGCGGCGGCGAAGGCCGGCAAGCTCGCCGAGGACGAGGCCAGGGAGCGCGCCAAGGCGGCGCTGCGCCTGATGCGCTACGGCAATGGCGACTATTTCTTCGTCCACACCTACGACGGGATCAACCTCGTTCATGTCAAGCCCGAGCTCGAGGGCACCAACATGATGGACAGCAAGGACTCCCAGGGCACCCGCTTCCTGGCCGACCTGATCCGCGTGGCGCGCGAGGGCGGCGGCTTCACGTCCTTCCTGTATCCGCGCCCGGGCAACCCCGAGCCCAAGCCCAAGATCGCCTACGCCGTCGGCATCGACGACTGGCACTGGGAGCTCGGCAGCGGCGTCTATATCGACGACATCGACGCCGCGGTCCGTGACCGCCTGGTGACCACCTCGCTGTGGGCGCTCGGCATTCTCGCGGTGCTGACGTTGTGCGGCTGGGTCATCGCCCAGGGACTGGTGCGCCCGGTGCGCAGCCTGACCGCGGCGATGGCCATGCTCGCCGCCGGCGACACCACCGTCGCCGTGCCGGCGACGGAGCGCCGCGACGAGATCGGCGGC
>JBKQQE010000116.1:0-6112 GCA_052326245.1 Xanthobacteraceae bacterium
TTGGCCGAACGCAGCACCACGCCGGCGGGCCGCTCGGTCTCAAGCGCGGTGATGATCGCGCCGAGTTCCTCGATCACCTCCGCGGACAGCGAATTGGCGCTGGCGTCGGCGCGGTCAAACAGCACCCAGGCGATGCCGTCGGCGTCGCGGGTTAGATGAAAATTCCGGTACGCCCGTTCCGTCGCGGGCGCCGGCCCGCGCTCGAGATCCCGCGGCGCGAGCACGTCGAGCGTGCGGCTCTCGTTGTTCTGCCGAGACATGGTCGTCCCCTAAACCGTTTCGATCAGCATGGCGCCGCCCAGCCCGCCGCCGATGCATTCGGTGGCGACACCGCGCTTCCTGCCGAGCCGCTTCATGGCGTTGACGAGATGCAGCACGATCCGGTTGCCCGACGTGCCGACCGGATGACCGAGGCTGATGGCGCCGCCGTCGACGTTGAGGTTCTGCGGATCGATCTGGCCAGCCGCGCCGGGAAGGCCAAGCACCTCGCGGCAGAAGGTGTCGTCGTTCCAGGCGGCGAGGCAGCCGAGCACCTGGGTCGCGAACGCCTCGTTCAGCTCCCAGGTCTCGACATCCTGCAGTGTCAGCTTGTTGCGTTTGAGCAGTTGCGTCGCCGACATCACCGGACCGAGCCCCATGATCGACGGATCGAGCGCCGCCCAGGCGCTGTCGACGATGACCGCCTTCGGCGTCAGGCCGTATTTCGCCACTGCCGCTTCCGAGGCGAGAATGGTCCAGCAGGCGCCGTCGCTGATCTGCGACGAATTGCCGGGCGTCACCTGCCCCCACGGGCGCTCGAACGCCGGCTTCAGGCTGGCGAGCTTGTCGACGCTGGAATCCGGCCGCACCCCGTCGTCATGATCGTAGAACCGGCCTTGCCGGTCGAAAGCGGTCTCGACCTCGCCCTTCAGCCAGCCCTCGGCCTGCGCGCGCGCCAGACGTTTGTGGCTCTCCACCGCATAGGCGTCGGACTGCGCGCGGGTGATGCCGAACAGATGGCCGACGACTTCCGCGGTCTGGCCCATGTTGAGGTCGGTGATCGGGTCGGTGAGACCGCGCTCCAAGCCGATGATCGGCTTGAAATAGCCCGGCCGCGCCTTCGCGATCGCGGCGAGCTTCGCCAGCCAGCCCTTCGCGCCCGCCAGTCCGGCGAACCAGCGCACGCCCTGCTGCGGCCACACCAACGGCGCGTGGCTCAGGGCCTCGGCGCCGCCGGCCAGGATCAGATCGCCGTGGCCGTGCTGGATGTAGCGATAGGCGGTGTCGATCGACTGCATGCCCGAGCCGCAATTGATCTGCACCGTGAAGGCGACCATGGCTTCGCCCATGCCGAGACGCAGCGCCGCGACCCGCGCCGGGTTCATCTCGTCGGCGATGACGTTGACGCAGCCGAGAATGACCTGGTCGAAGGCGTCCGGCGCGAACGGCTGGCGCGCCAACAGCGGCCGGCCGCACTGCACCGCCAGATCCACCGGCGTGAACGGCCCGGGACCGCTGCGCGCCTTGATGAACGGCGTGCGGCTGCCGTCGATGATATAGACCGGCCGCGTCATCAGCTTGCCGCCCGCGTAGTGACCGGTTGCGGATAGATCCGGCTGTCCTGCGGCCGGCCGCTCGCGGGCGACAGCGCTTCGGGCGCGAAGTCGTCGACCTCGATCACCTTGGCGACGGCGGCCTGCGCCGCCGCCAGCCGATCGGCTTCGGCCTGGGTGATCACGCTGCGCCGCAGCGCCTCGGCCGGATCGCGCAGCCGCGCGGCGCGCAGCCTGTTCGCGATCTCCTCGTTGGCGGTGACCAGCGCGAAGGCCTGCTCCAGCCGCGCCAGGCCGCGGTCGTCGTCGACGTGGGAGACGTTGGGCGTGAGGCGATCACGCGCCGCCGACGGCTCGAGAATGAGCTGCGCGAGGCGATGGACCAGCGCGTCCGCGGGCGCCGTCGCGCGCGCGCCGAACGGCTGCACGATGAATTTGAGCAGCCCCGCCACCAGGCGGTTGGGCAGATTCGCCAGGATGTCGGCGAGCCGCGTGTCGATGGTTCGCAGCCCGCTCACCACGCACCACTCCAGCGCGGCGAAATCGGCCTCCTGCCGGCCCTCGTCGTGCCAGCGCTTGAGCGCGGCGGAGAGCAGATAGAGCTCGGCGAGAATGTCGCCGAACCGCGCCGACAGCATCTCCTTGCGCTTCAGCGCACCGCCGAGCGTCAAGAGCGCCATGTCGGCGCACAGCGCAAACGCCGCGGCGCGGCGCGACAGCTGCCGGTAGAACGGCGTCGCGGCGCCGGCGTCGGGGGCCGGCGCGAAGGCGCCACCGGTCCAGCTGCGGAAAAATGCCCGACCGGTGTTGGCGATGGCGTGACCGACATGCCCCCAGAAGGCGCGATCGAAATCGTCGAGGCCCTTGGCCGCATCGGCTTCGGCCAGCGCGTTCATCTCGCTGAGCAGATAGGGATGGGCGCGGATCGCGCCCTGGCCGAACACGATGAGGTTGCGGGTGAGGATATTGGCGCCCTCCACCGTGATGCCGACCGGCACCGCGCGGTAGAGGTTGCCCATGTAGTTCTGCGGCCCGTCGATCACCGCCTTGCCGCCGTGCACGTCCATGGCGTCGTCGATCGCGATGCGCATGCGCTCGGTGGCGTGCAGCTTCATGATCCCGGAAATCACCGCCGGATGATGCCCCTCGTTGAGGGCGGCGCAGGTCAGCCGCCGCGCCGCGTCGAGCAGATAGGCGATGCCCGCGATGCGCGCCAGCGGCTCCTCGATGCCTTCGAACTTGCCGATCGGCACGTTGAACTGCTCGCGGATCCGCGCATAGGCGCCGGTGGTGCGGGCCGCGTAGGCGGCGCCCGCGGCCGACAGCGACGGCAGCGAAATGCCGCGGCCGGCCGCCAGCGCCGTCATCAGCATTTTCCAGCCCTGCCCGATCCGGTCCTGGCCGCCGATGATGAAATCCAATGGGATGAAGACGTCGCGGCCCCAGTTCGGCCCGTTCTGGAACACCTGCATCGACGGCAGGTGGCGACGCCCGATCTCGACGCCCGGCAGCTGGGTCGGAATCAGCGCCACCGTGATGCCGAGATCTTCCGTGGGTCCGAGCAGATGGTCCGGATCATAGGCCTTGAAGGCCAGGCCCAGCAGCGTCGCCACCGGCCCCAGCGTGATGTAGCGCTTGTGCCAGTTCAGCTTCAGCCCCAGCACCTCGCGACCTTCGAATTGCCCGCGGCAGACGAGGCCGTTGTCGATCATCGACGCGGCGTCGGAGCCGGCCTCGGGGCTGGTCAGCCCGAAGCACGGGATCTCGCGGCCGTCGGCGAGGCGCGGCAGCCAGCGGTCGCGCTGCTCGGGGGTGCCGAAATGCATCAGGAGTTCGCCGGGTCCGAGCGAGTTCGGCACCATCACGGTGACGGCCGCGGCGCAGGACCGCGTCGAGATTTTCCGCACCACTTCGGAGTGGGCGTAGGGCGAGAAGCCGAGACCGCCATACTGCTTCGGAATGATCATGCCGAAGAATCTGTTGCGCTTGATGAAGTCCCACACCTGCGGCGGCAGGTCGCGCAGTTCCCAGTTGATCTGCCAGTCGTCGAGCATGGCGCACAGCTCGTCGACGGGACCGCTGAGAAACGCCGCTTCCTCGGCTGTCAGCTGCGCCGGCGGATAGGAGAGAAGCTTCGACCAGTCGGGATTGCCGGTGAACAGGTCGGCGTCCCACCACACGTCGCCCGCCTCGAGCGCCTCGCGCTCGGTGTCCGACATTTCCGGCATCACCTTGCGCGCCCAGGAAAAGATCGGCCTGCTCAAAAACTCGCGGCGAAGGGAGAATGACATGGCGAGTTCCTCATTGGCGGTGTCCTGACGATCAGGGTCTCGACGGCGCGGGCCTCGTGCCAGCGACAATGCAGAACCAAACTAGTCCGGACGCATCATCTCGAACATGATCTCCGGGGTGATCTCGGCGTAGTCGCCCATGCGGCCCGCCCGCAGAATCGGATGCGCGGCGGCGGTCTGGTACACGCCGTCGACCAACAAGGACCGGTCGATATAGACCGCGACCACTTCGCCGAGCGTCAGCCAGGACGGCACGTCGCGGCCCTCCTTGTCCTTGAACTGAATGATGTCGAGAACCTTGCACTCCATCGCCGCCCGGCTCTCGCCGACCCTCGGCACGCTGACGAGCTTGCCGGGCACCGGCGTCAGCCCCGCGACCGCGAACTCGTCGACGCCATGAGGCAGATGCGCGGCGGTCGCGTTCATCTGCGCGGCGAGATCCCGGGTGGCGAGATTCCAGACAAACTCGCCTGTCTCCCTGACATTGCGCACGGTGTCCTTGGGCGAAATGCTGGAAAATCCGATGATCGGCGGCTTGTAGTTGAAGGCATTGAAGAAGCTGTAGGGCGCGAGGTTGACTTTGCCCTCGCGGTCGCGCGACGAGATCCAGCCGATCGGTCGCGGGCCGATGATCGCGTTGAACGGATCATGCCTGAGGCCATGGCCTGTTGCCGGCTCGTAGAAGTGAAAATCCCGCACCGCCATGGCCGCCAGCGCCCTTGTTGTCCTTCGAGATCCGTCAGATCGCAGTTCCGACATATCGCAGTTCGAGAGTAGCCCGAATGCGCCCCGGCCGCTTGTCTCCTTGTACCACGCCGATCGGCGATACGCTGTGTGGATTGTCTACCCGGCGGGCTTGCGCGGCATCAGCGCGGCAAGCAGGAAATCCACCATCTGGTCGAGGGTCGGCCCCGGCTTGTTGGTGCATTGCGCAATCAGCTGCGGGTGAAAAAACCGGCTCATGGCCGTGGTCGTGGTCATCGCCGCCAGCGACACGTCGGCGATATCGAACACGCCCTGCCTCACGCCGTCATCGATGACCTTGGCGACGATACCGGTGATGCGCTCGAAATGGGCGTCGCAGACGTCCCAGTCCTCCTCGATCGCCATCGCCACCATTTGGTGGATCTTCTCGTCGCCGGTATAGCGCTCGGCGTTCATGTGATGGATGGTGGACAACAGGCGCCGCAGCCTCAGGTCGGCGGCATCGTCCTCGAAGGCGATCGCGGTGGCGGCGGTTTCGACCTCGCCCATCAGCCGCGTCGCCACCGCTTCGTAGATGGCGCGCTTGGACTCGAAGAAGCGGTAGACATTCGCCGGGCTCATCCGCAGGATTCGGGCGATGTCGGCGACGGTCGTCTTCTGATAGCCGATCTCCCGAAACAAACGCTCGGCGGTCACGACCACGCGCTCGCGCGTGTCGGCTTCGGCTGTTTCGGCGATCATGACCATCAGTCGGTTTAGTCCCTATTTTCTTGTCGCAGCCGGGTCGCCTGCGGTTTTAGCTGTCGACCCCGGAATTTGGCGGCCTTATTCGGCCGGAAGCGGGAAGGCGGAATGCTGCGGTGCCAGATGCCCGTCGCCGGACAGCTCGGGCGCAAGACCAACCTTTTCCACCTCGCCGCGTTCCCCGAGACTCTTGCGGAACCATAGCGCATAGAGGCCCGGCAGGAAAAGCAGCGTCAGGAACGTCGCCACAAACAAACCGCCCATGATGGTGATGGCCATGGGCCCCCAGAACGCCGAACGCGACAGCGGGATCATGGCCAGAATGGCGGCCAGCGCCGTCAGGATTACCGGCCGGGCACGCCGCACCGTCGCCTCGACGATCGCCTCGCCACGGGTCAGGCCGTGGGCCACGTCGGCCTCGATCTGATCGACCAGGATCACGGCGTTTCGCATGATCATGCCGGCCAGTGCGATCAGGCCGAGCAGCGCCACGAAGCCGAACGGCCGGTTGGCGACCAACAGGCCCAGCGCCGCGCCGACGATGCCGAGCGGCGCCGTCAGGAACACCAGCGCGAGGCGCGAGAAGCTCTGCAGCTGCACCATCAACAGCGTCAGCATGGTGATGACCATCAGCGGAAACAGCACGAAGATCGAGGCATTGCCCTTGGCCGATTCCTCGATCGCGCCGCCCATCTCGATGCGATAGGCCGGCGGCAAGGCATTGCGGATGCCCTCCAGCTTCGGCCAGATCGCGTTGGTGACGTCGGGAGCCTGCACGCCGTCGACAATGTCGGCGCGCACGGTGATCGCCATGTCGCGGTTGCGCCGCCACAGGATCGG
>JBKQQE010000117.1:0-5354 GCA_052326245.1 Xanthobacteraceae bacterium
GGATCGGCTCGTTCTCCCGTCAACTCTGCCCCAGCGAAGCCTCAAACTATTTTAGCCATGCAGGCTACGCGTGAAATCCACCGAAACATGCTCTAGGTTCCACACGATCGCGCCCATCAGCGCCGCGAAGATCACACGGGGATCGACGATGCTGGAATCGATGATGCCGACGCCCAGCGTCTGCGCCACGTGCAGGCCGAAAAACATGAAGGCGACGAAGTTGAAGAAGGCCGCCCAGATCACCGCATATTGCGGCCGCAGCACCCGTGTCGAGACGATGGTCGCGATCGAGTTGGCGGCGTCGTGCAGCCCGTTCAGGAAGTCGAACAGCAAGGCGACGCCGACCAGGCCGAACAGAAACGGAAGCGCCAGCGTCGCTGTCACCTTACACTTGCTCGATCACGATGCTGTTGATCTCGTTGGCGACGTCATCGAAGCGGTCCGCCACCTTTTCCAGATGGTCGTAGATCTCCTCGCCGACGATGAAATCCATCGCGTTGGCATGGCGGTGCTTCTGGAACAGCTCGCTGAGCCCGATATCGTGCAGGTCGTCGACCCGGCCCTCCAGCTTGGTCAGTTCCTCGGTGATCGCGGTGAGCGTCGTCACGTTGTGCCCGATCGACTGCAGCAAGGGCAGCGCACGCACCACCAGCTTGGAGCAGTCCACGAGGATGGCGCCGATCTCGCGCATCGGCGGCTCGAACTCCCGCACCTCGAACAGCAGCACGGCCTTGGCGGTCTGCTGCATCTGGTCGATGGCGTCGTCCATCGAGGTGATCAGGTCCTTGATGTCCCCCCTGTCGAACGGCGTGATGAAAGTGCGGCGAACGGCGGTGAGCACGCGACGGGTGACCTCGTCGGCCTGGTGTTCGAAGTGGCTCACCTGTTGGCAGTAGGCCGGCACGTCGTCGCCGCCGCGGAGCACCCCCTGCAAGGCTTCCGCGCCGTTGACGATGGCCTGGGAATGTTGCGCGAACAGGTCGAAGAACCGTGTTTCCTGGGGCAGCAAGGCCTTGAACCAGCGAAGCATTGTGGGCGTTTTTCCCTTCCCGCCATGACAAATCCGACGTGGCCGGATCCAGCCGCGGCAACGCGCCTATCGCGCCGCCTGGCGCCGAAGGCGGGAGCCAGCGGACGCGATGTCATGTATCTGTCATAAATCGGCGGCGGCGAACAGGGTCGTTCGACGGGCATTTTCCCGCCCTGGACAGCGCTTTGTGGATAACCGCCCGGTATCGGTCAGCGGCGGCGGCCGGTCCTGCCCGGCCTCTCCTGCCCCTACAGCGAGCGCTTGAAGTAATGCGCGATCTCGCCAATCACGCCGCGACGGAACGTCAGCACGCAGATGACGAAAATACTGCCCTGGATCACGGTGACCCACTGTCCGAACTGGGCGAGGTATTGCTGCATGGCGATGATGACGAAGGCTCCGACCACCGGGCCGAAGATCGTGCCCAGGCCGCCCACCAGCGTCATCAGCACCACTTCGCCGGACATCGACCAATGCACGTCCGTCAGCGACGCGTTCTGGGCCACGAAGATCTTCATCGCGCCGGCCAGCCCCGCCAGTCCGCCGGAGAGGATATAGGCCACCAGCTTGTACTGGTCGGTCTTGTAGCCGAGCGAGATCGCGCGCGGCTCGTTCTCGCGAATGGCCTTCAGCACCTCGCCGAACGGCGAGTTGATGATCCGGAAGATCAACAGGAACGCCAGCAGGAAGATCGCCAGCACCACGTAATAGAGCGTGGTCTGGTCGGAAAGCTTCAGAAAGCCGAACATCCAGCCTTGCGGGACGCCCTGGATGCCGTCCTCGCCGTGGGTGAACGGCGCCTGCAGGTAGATGAAATAGAGCAGCTGCGACAGCGCCAGCGTGATCATCGAGAAATAGATGCCCTGCCGGCGGATCGCGACCACCCCGGTGATGACGCCGAGCGCGGTGGCCGCGGCGACGCCGATCAGGATGCCGAGTTCGGGCGACACCCCCCAGACCTTCAGCGCGTGCGCCGTGACATAGCCGGCGGTGCCGAGAAACATCGCATGCCCGAACGACAGCAACCCGCCATAGCCGATCAGCAGGTTGAACGCGCATGCCAGCAGCGCGAAGCACAGCGCCTGCATCACGAAATACGGATAGATCCCGGTGAACGGCACCGCCGCCAGCCCGACCGCCATGACCAGGAATGCGACGGCTTCATCGCGATTGGAATGCTGCGCCGGCGCCGCGTTGTCGATGATCGATGTCATGTCAGTTCGCCCGCCCCGTCAGACCCGTCGGCTTGACCAGCAGCACCAGCACCATCAAGACGAACACCACCGTATTGGAGGCTTCGGGATAGAAATATTTGGTCATACCCTCGACGATGCCGAGGGCAAAACCGGTGATGATCGATCCCATGATCGATCCCATGCCGCCGATGACGACGACCGCGAAAACCACGATGATCAGGTCGGCGCCCATCAGCGGCCGCACCTGGTTGATCGGGGCCGACAAAACCCCGGCAAGGGCCGCCAGCCCCACACCGAGCCCGTAGGTCAGCGTGATCATGCGCGGCACGTTGATTCCGAAGGCGCGCACCAGCGTCGGATTTTCGGTGGCCGCGCGCAGGTTGGCGCCGAGCCGGGTGCGTTCGATCAGGTACCAGGTCGAAATGCAGATGATGAGGGAGAAGATCACCACCCAGCCGCGATAGATCGGCAGGAACATGAAGCCGAGATTGACGCCGCCCCGGAGCTGATCGGGAATGGCGTAGGGCAGGCCCGAGGAGCCGAAATAGTTCTGGAACAGACCCTGGATCACCAGCGCCATGCCGAACGTCAGCAGCAGCCCGTAAAGATGATCGAGGCCGGAGAGCCATTGCAGCATGGTTCGTTCGAGAATGACGCCGAACAGGCCGACGATCAGTGGCGCCAGCAGCAGCGCCCACCAATAACCGATGCCGAAATACTCGAGCAGGAAATACGCGACGAATGCGCCCATCATATAGAGCGCGCCGTGGGCGAAATTGATGATGTTGAGCATGCCGAAGATCACGGCAAGGCCGAGGCTCAACAGCGCGTAGAACGAGCCGTTGATCAGACCTACCAGAAGTTGGGCAAAGAGGGCTTGCATGGTGAACGGTCTCTCGTACTCAGCCTGTCGTGAAGGTGACGCCGTCGGAACCGGCCGTCTCGGCGGTCCCGACGCAGTCGCCCGTTACTTCTTTAGCAGCGCGCACTTGCTGTCGGCGAGCGGCGTGAAGGCCTGGTCCGCCGGGATGGTCGCGACCAGCTTGTAGTAGTCCCACGGCGCCTTCGATTCCGACGGCTTCTTGACCTCGAACAGAAAGGCCGGGTGGATCTTGCGGCCGTCGGCGCGGATCACGCCCTTGCCGAACAACGGGTCGTTGGTCGGCATGTCCTTCATCGCGGCGACGATCTTGACGCCGTCATGGGGATTGCCGCCCATGGCGTCGAGCACTTTCAGGTAGTGCAGCACGCCGGCATAGACGCCGGCGTGGATCATGGTCGGCATCTGCTTGTTCTTCATTTGCGCCTGGAAGCGCTTGGAGAATGCCCGGGTCTGGTCGTTGAGGTCCCAGTAGAAGGTCTCGGTGAAATTCAGGCCCTGCGCCGCGTTCAGGCCGATGGCGTTGACGTCGGTGATGAAAAGCAGCAGCGCGGCGAGCTTCTGTCCGCCTGCCACGATGCCGAATTCGGCGGCCTGCTTGATCGAGTTGGACGTATCACCCCCGGCATTGGCGAGACCGATAACCTTGGCCTTGGAGGCCTGGGCCTGCAGCAGGAACGAGGAGAAGTCCGCGGTGTTCAGCGGGTGCTTGACGCCGCCCAGCACCTTGCCGCCGGCCGCCGTCACCACCGCGGTGGTGTCGCGCTCCAGCGCGGCGCCGAAGGCATAGTCGGCGGCGAGAAAGAACCAGGTATCGCCGCCCGCCTTCACCAGCGCTCCGCCGGTGCCGTGCGCCAGCGTGTAGGTGTCGTAGGTCCAGTGCACCGTGTTCGGCGAGCATTGCGCGTTGGTGAGATCCGACGTCGCCGCTCCCGAATTGATATAGACGCCGTTCTTTTCCTTGACGATGTTGTTGATCGCCAGCGCGACGCCGGAATTCGGCACGTCGGCGATGACATCGACCTTGTCGACGTCGAACCACCGACGCGCGATACTGCTGCCGATGTCCGGCTTGTTCTGGTGGTCGCCGGAGATCACCTCGATCGTCCAGCCCTTGTCCCGCAGGCCGGAATCCTCGACCGCCATCTGCGCGGCCAGGGTCGATCCCGGACCGCCGGCGTCCGCGTAGAGGCCCGACTGGTCATTCAGCACGCCGATCTTGACCGTTTTGTCCTGCGCGTTGGCGCTGCCGCCGGCAAATAGTCCGACCGCCCCGCCGAGCAGAAGAGCGCACACCACTTTCTTCATGAACATCATAAAGTCCCCCGGAAATCCGTCGTGGCAGTCTGACCTACACGCCAAGAGTGGCAGTTTGACCTACACGCCAAGATAGGTGTGCAGCTTGTCCATGTTGGCCTGCAATTCCGAATTCGAAAAGCCGTCGATCACCTTGCCGTGCTCGACGATGTAGAAGCGATCCGCCACGGTCGAGGCCCAGCGGAAGTTCTGTTCGACCAGCAGGATCGTGAAGCCTTCCTTTTTCAAACGCGCGATGGTGTGCCCGATCTGCTGGATGATGACCGGCGCGAGGCCCTCGGTGGGCTCGTCGAGCATCAGGAAGCGGGCTCCGGTGCGCAGGATGCGCGCGATCGCCAGCATCTGCTGCTCGCCGCCGGACAGTTTGGTGCCCTGGCTGCTCAGCCGTTCCCTGAGATTGGGGAACAGCGTGAAGATCTGGTCGAGCGACAGGCCGCCGGGCCGCACCGCCGGCGGCAGCATGAGGTTCTCCCGGACGTCGAGGCTGGCGAAGATGCCGCGCTCCTCCGGACAGATCGCGATCCCGCGCCGCGCGATCTTGTCCGAGGACGCGCGCACGATCTCCTGGCCGTTGAAACGGATCGACCCCGACCGCTTGCCGATCATGCCCATGACCGATTTCAGGGTCGTGGTCTTGCCGGCGCCGTTGCGCCCGAGCAGCGTAACGACTTCGCCGGCGTTCACGTCGAAATTGATGCCGTGCAGGATGTGAGACTCGCCGTACCACGCTTCGAGATTCTGAACCGAAAGCACGGGATTGCCAGGCGCGGACTTCACGACCGCAGCGTCGGCCATTTTCGAATCAACCATGGCCTGCCCCCAGATAGGCTTCCTTCACACGCTCGTCCTTGGACAGATCGGCATAGTTGCCCACCGCGAGCACGTGACCGCGCGTCAGCACGGTGATGATGTCGGACAGGTTGGCCACGAC
>JBKQQE010000118.1:0-8761 GCA_052326245.1 Xanthobacteraceae bacterium
CGCAGGACAAGCTCAGGATCGGCCTTATCACCACGCTGTCAGGACCCGCAGCGGCGCTCGGCCAGCAGCAGCGCAACGGCCTGGAGCTCGCCATCAAGACGCTCGGCAACAAGCTCGGCGGGCGCGACGTCGAGTTGCTGGTTCAGGACGACGAGCTCAAGCCCGACAACGCCGTCGCCAAGGTGAAGGCCTATGTCGAGCGCGACAAGGTCGACTTCGTGGTCGGCCCGATCTTCTCCAACATCCTGCTGGCGATCGAAAAGCCGATCGTGGAATCCCAGACCTTCCTGATCAGCCCCAATGCCGGCCCCTCCAAGCTCGCCGGCAAGGACTGCAATTCGTTCTTCTTCGTGACGTCCTACCAGAACGACCAGGTCCACGAGGTGCTCGGCAAGGTCGCGCAGGAGCGCGGCTACAAGCGGGTCTTCATCCTGGTGCCGAACTACCCGGCCGGCAAGGACGCCGCCGCCGGCTTCAAGATCGACTACAAGGGCGAGGTGGTGGAGGAAGCCTATGTGCCGCTGCAGACGCTCGACTTCCAGGCCGAGCTGTCGAAGATCGCTTCCCTCAATCCCGACGCCATCTTCACCTTCATGCCGGGCGGCATGGGCGTCAACCTGGTGAAGCAGTACAAGCAGGCCGGCCTCGCCGACCGCATTCCGTTCCTGTCCGCCTTCACGGTCGACGAATCCACCCTGCCGGCCCAGCAGGATGCCGCGGTCGGCATGTTCGGCGGCGCCAACTGGGCGCCCAATCTCGACCTGCCGCAGAACAAGAAGTTCGTCGCCGCCTACGAGGCGAGCTACGGCGGCAAGGTGCCCGGCACCTACGCCTTCCAGGCCTACGACGCGGCGATGCTGATCGACAGCGCGGTGCGGGCGACCAAGGGCGACCTCAGCAACAAGGACGCGGTCAAGGCGGCGCTGAAGAAGGCCAACTTCACCTCGCTGCGCGGCGGTTTCAAGTTCAACACCAACAACTATCCGATCCAGGACTTCTACCTGGTCAAGGTGGCGAAGCGGCCGGACGGCAAGTACGAGACCGAGATCGCGCAGAAGGTGTTCTCGAATTTCGGCGACCAGTTCGCGAAGGATTGCCCGGCGGGCAACTAAGGCGACGTTTTGACCCGAATCCACCGTCATTCCGGGGCGTCGCGAAGCGACGAACCCGGAATCTCGATGTTGCCTTCATTGCGGCGGCGCCGCGAGATTCCGGATAGCCGCTACGCGGCTTCCGGAATGACGACAACAGGCCCCGCATGACCCTTACGCTCGCTCTGGTGCAGGTTCTCAACGGCGTGCAGTTCGGGCTGATCCTGTTCCTGATCGCCGCCGGGCTGACCATCGTGTTCGGGGTGATGGACTTCATCAACCTCGCCCACGGCGTGCAGTACATGGTCGGCGCCTACCTGATGGCGGCCTTCACCGCGCTGACCGGAAGCTTCTGGATCGGGCTGGTGCTGGCGCTGCCGGCGGCGCTGCTGCTCGGGCTGCTGCTCGAGATCCTGGTGTTCCGCCAGCTCTATGCCCGCGATCACCTGTCCCACGTGCTCGCCACCTTCGGCGTCATCATCTTTCTCAACCAGGCGGTGAAGCTGGTGTTCGGCGCCTCGCCCTTGAGCGTGCCGGTGCCCGAGGCGCTGTCCGGGGCGATCACGCTGGCGCCGGGCATGCTGTACCCGGTCTACCGCATGGTCATCATCGGCGCCGGGCTCATGGTCGGGCTCCTGCTCTACGTCACCGTCAACCACACCAGGCTCGGCATGCTGGTGCGCGCCGGCGCCAGCAACGCGCCGATGGTGTCGGCGCT
Source organism: Xanthobacteraceae bacterium (assembly GCA_052326245.1). Lineage (GTDB taxonomy): Bacteria > Pseudomonadota > Alphaproteobacteria > Rhizobiales > Xanthobacteraceae > Bradyrhizobium_A. The sequence continues at coordinate 1,810 of JBKQQE010000118.1, forward strand.
CGGCGTCAACATCAGCCGGCTGTTCACCATCGTGTTCGGCGTCGGCGCGATGCTGGCGGGCTTTGCGGGTGCCATGGTGGCGCCGATCCTGTCGGTCGAGCCCGGCATGGGCGACAACGTCCTGATCCTCGCCTTCGTCGTCATCGTGATCGGCGGCATCGGCTCGATCCGCGGCGCCTTCATCGCCGCGGTGCTGATCGGGCTGACCGATACGCTGGGCCGGTTCCTTGCCCCGGCCCTGCTGCATGCCGTGCTCGATCCCGCCGCCGCCAGCCAGACCGGGCGCGCGCTGGCGCCGATGCTGATCTACATCCTGATGGCGGCGGTGCTGTTCTTCCGTCCCACCGGGCTGTTCCCGGTGCGGCGTTGAGGAGCCGCGCGCCATGAACGAGATCGCCGATCGCAACGCCGCGGTGGCGCCGCGGCCGCCGCGCCGGCGGCTGCGCCAGGCCGCGCTGCCCGCGATGCTGTTCGCGGTGCTGGCGCTGATGCCGGCCGCCGCCCATTTCGGCGCCTCCGGCTACATCCTGGCGCTGCTGACGCGAACCATGATCTTCGGCCTCGCCGCCATGTCGCTCGACCTGCTGATCGGCTGCGGCGCCATGATCTCGTTCGGCCACGCCGCCTTCATCGGCATCGGCGCCTACGCGGTCGGCATCCTGTCGAGCTACGGCATCGACGACGCCTTCGTCCAGCTCGGCGCCGCGCTCGTGGTCTCCGGCCTGTTCGCGTTCCTCACCGGCGCCATCTCGCTGCGCACCCACGGCGTCTATTTCATCATGATCACGCTGGCGTTCGGCCAGATGCTGTTCTTTCTCATGACCTCGCTCGCGGCCTATGGCGGCGACGACGGCTTGAGCCTGTCGCGCAGCCGCGTCTTCGGCATGCCGGCGTTTCGCAACGACCTCGTGCTGTACTACGTCGCGTTCGCCGCGCTGCTGGCGTTCTACCTCGGCTGCCGCGTCATCGTCGCGTCGCGGTTCGGGCGGGTGCTGCGCGGCATCAAGGACAATCCGGTGCGGATGCAGGCGATCGGCTTCGCGCCCTACCGCTACCAGCTCACGGCCTATGTCATCGCCGGCCTGATCGCCGCGGTCGCGGGCTTCCTGCTGGCAAACCTGAGCGAGTTCGTCAGTCCCGCCTATGTCGGCTGGCAGCGCTCCGGCGACCTCATCTTCATGATCGTGCTTGGCGGGCTCGGCACGCTCTACGGCGCCATTCTCGGCGCGGCGGCGTTCACGCTGCTGGCCGAGTTCCTGTCGGGCCTGACCGAATACTGGGGCATGATCTTCGGCCCGATCCTGGTCGTGGTGGTGCTGTTTGCGCGCGGCGGGCTCGCCAGCCTTTTACGAGGTACGCGATGACCGCGCCGATCCTCAGGCTCAGCAACCTGCGCAAGAGCTTCGGCGCGCTGCGCGTCACCGACGACGTGTCGCTGGAGATCGCGCCCGGCGAACTGCACGCCATCATCGGTCCCAACGGCGCCGGCAAGACCACCCTGGCGCACCAGATCTCCGGCCTCGCCGCGCCGGATTCCGGGCGGATCGAGTTCGACGGCGAGGACGTGACGCGGCTGCCGATGCACGCGCGCGCGCGGCGCGGCCTGATCCGGTCGTTCCAGATCGTCTCGATCCTGCCGGGCTTCTCGGTGCTGGAGAACGTCGCGCTGGCGGTGCAGGCGAAAAGCGGGTCGAGCTTCCGCCTGCTGGGCGACGCGGCGTCGGAGCGCGCGCTCAACGACGTCGCGATGACGCTGTTGGCGCGCTTTGGCCTCGCGGCGCGGGCCGAGGTCACCGCCGGGCTGATGTCGCATGGCGAAAAGCGCCAGCTCGAACTCGCCATCGCGATGGCGTCGCAGCCGAAGCTGCTGCTGCTCGACGAACCGCTCGCCGGCACCAGTCACGAGGAATCCGGCCGCCTGATCGCGACCCTGCTGGCGCTCAGGCGCGAAGTGCCGATCATCCTTGTCGAACACGACATGGAGGCGGTGTTCGCGCTGGCCGACCGGGTTTCGGTGCTGGTGTACGGCCGCATCATCGCCAGCGGCTCGCCGGACAGCGTCCGCCACGATCCGGAGGTGCGTTCGGCCTATCTGGGCGACGAGGCTGCGGAGGTCGCGGGCTGATGCTGAACGTGTCGCAATTGCAGGCCTCCTACGGCGCGGCGCGGGTGCTGTTCGACGTCTCGCTGCGCGTCGATGCCGGCGAGGTGGTGACGCTGCTCGGCCGCAACGGCATGGGCAAGACCACCACCGTGAAGGCGATCATGGGGCTGATCCGGCCGGCCGGCGGAAGCTTGAGTTTCGGCTCGACCGCGCTGTCCGGCCTGCCGCCCTACCGCATCGCGCAATGCGGCATCGGCCTGGTGCCGGAGGGACGCCAGGTGTTCCCGACCCTGACGGTGGAGGAAAACCTGGTCGCCACCGCGGCGCCGCGCCGGCCAGGGGCGCGCTGGACGCTCGCCGCGGTCTATGCCCTGTTTCCACGGCTGCGCGAGCGGCGGCACAATCTCGGCACGCAGCTGTCGGGCGGCGAACAGCAGATGCTGGCGATCGGACGCGCGCTGATGACCAATCCGCAGCTCCTGATCCTCGACGAGGCCACCGAGGGCCTTGCGCCGCTGATCCGCGCCGAGATCTGGAGCTGCCTGAAGGCGCTCAAGAACGAGGGCCACGCCATTCTGGTGATCGACAAGAACGTCGACGCGCTCGCGACCTTTGCCGACCGCCATGTCGTCATCGAAAAAGGCCGGGTGGTGTGGACCGGCAGCAGCAGCGAACTGAAGCGCGACCCCAGCATCAAGGACCGCTTTTTGCACGTTTAGCACGTTTAGGACTACAAACCGAGGAGAGGACCGCGACCATGGCAATACCCGTCGAAACTGCCGGCATCACCCGGGCCAACGAAGGCATTCAGGGCATCACCTGGAACATTCTGGGCCAGACCTATGTACCAAAATCGCGCACCGAGCATTCGTTCTCCTGGCACGCCACGTTCCCTCCCGGGACCTTCGTGCCGCCGCACATCCATCCCGACCAGGACGAATACCTGTACATCCTCGAGGGCCGGCTCGACTTCTTCCTCGACGGCGCCGAGGAATATGCTACCGCCGGCGACACCGTCCGCCTGCCCATGGGCAAGCCGCACGGGATCTTCAACAAGTCGCAGCAGCTGGCCAAGACCATGTTCTGGGTGAGCCCGACCCGACGGCTCTATGACCTGTTCTGGGCCATCCACACCATGCGGGAACAGACCCCCGACGCCGTGGTGGCGCTGGCTGCCGAGCACAATATCCACTTCCTCCCCCCTCCCGGCTGAGGGCGCCTGGGGCCAAAAACTCGCGAAAATGAGCGCACTTGCAGCAAAATAGGTAATTAATTGGCGGTTTTGCAGGCTAATCCAGGTAAAGATTGCCGAAGAGTGTTGCAGGTCAGCTACAGCCGAAGGCACCGACTCGGGCTAGGGTGCCTCATCCAAGAGCGTGTACATATGGCACACTCACCATCCCGAGGAGATCTACAGTGAAGAAGCTTGTTCTGGCGGTTTCCGCTCTCGCGCTCAGCGCGGTCAGCGCATCTGCGGCCGATTTGGCGCCCCGTCCTTACGTCAAGGCCCCGATGGCGCCTGCGGTGTACGACTGGAGCGGCTTCTACATCGGTGTCAACGGTGGTGGCGGCTGGTCGTCCAACACCTGGTCGTCGCTGGATGTGCCCACGGTTGGACAAATCCTTGGCTCGAACACCGGGTCAGGTGGCGTTGCCGGTGGCCAGGTCGGCTGGCGCGCCCAGGCCGGATCGCTGGTGTGGGGCGTCGACTTCATGGGCGACTGGGCTAACATCAAGGGTTCGAATACCGACCTGATCAACAACACGTTCGTCGACACCAACACGATGCAGCATTTCGGCATCCTCGCGGCAACCGCCGGCTGGGCCATGAACAACGCGCTGCTCTACGTCAAGGCCGGCGGTGCCTGGACTGGCAATGCGTACAACTCGACTTCCGCCGCAGCTGTCTTCACCTCCACCGACACCCGTTGGGGCGCGGCTCTCGGCGCAGGCCTCGAGTACGGTTTCACCCCGAACTGGTCGATCGCGGTGGAATACGACCATCTGTTCATGGGTTCCGTGGACAACGCCTATAATGCTGGTGCTGCCAACATCCGCAATTCCCAGGATGCCGACATCGTGACCGCCCGTGTGAACTATCGCTTCGGCGGCCCGGTCGTCGCCCGCTACTGAGCGACGGCTGACTGAGATTTTCTTGACCTACGAAAAGCCCGGCCTTGTGCCGGGCTTTTTGCTGTCTGAGGCGCGGCCGCGGAATAGGCCCGGCGGCCGGAACGCGGGCGCGAAGCTTGGGACGCGCCGAGCGGTAAGCCGGAGTTGCCGAAGTTTCCGCGATGTTGCCGGCGTGCAATAGCCGGGGCCATCCCTCCGGACTAGAGTGCAAGCGGAAATAATGCACGCAGCACGATTCCTGGGAGATCCGCGGTGAAGAAGCTCATCCTGTCGGTTGCCGTTCTCGCGCTCGGCGCGGTCAGTGCGTCTGCGGCCGACCTGGCCCCCCGCCCCTACACCAAGGCCCCGGTTCTGGTCAGCCCGGTCTATGACTGGAGCGGCTTCTATGTCGGTCTCAACGGCGGCTACGGCTGGTCGGACTACGGCGTCTCCAATTTCACGACCGGCGTGGCGCTGGGCAGCCAAACCGCGACCGGCGGCGTGGCCGGTGGCCAGTTCGGCTGGCGCACGCAGAGCGGCTGGCTGGTCTGGGGGCTGGATTTCCAGGGTGACTGGGCCAGCCTGAAGGGCTCGGGCGCCGGCGGCCTTGCGGGGGGTGGGAACAACAACATCCAGTTCAACCTGTTCCCGCTGACCATCAACTCGAAGATGAGCGACTTCGGCATCATCGCGGCCACCGCCGGCTATGCCGCCAACAACGTTCTGTTCTACGCCAAGGCCGGCGCCGCCTTTACCACCCAGACCTTTACCAGCGTCACCGCGGGCGGCTTCGTGTTCGACGGACAGACCGAAACCCGCTGGGGCGCGGCGCTGGGCGCCGGTATCGAATACGGCATCACCGCGAACTGGACGGTTGCTCTCGAATACGACCACCTGTTCATGGGTTCGGTCGACGACTCGATGCTCGCCGGCGGCGTTGGCCCCGCCGTGACCCGCGTCCTGCGCATCAGCCAGGACGTGGACCTGGTCACCGCCCGCATCAACTACAAGTTCGGCGGCCCGGTCGTCGCCCGCTACTGAGCGCGGCGCTCGACCCGAAACCCGCTGTCGACGAAAAAGCCCGGCCTGGCGCCGGGCTTTTTGCTGTCTGGTGCGGGATCAGGCAGGCGGCAGCAATCGGACGCCGGTTGCGGCTATTGCCGCGCCACCACCCTTGCGGCAAAGCCGGCCTTGGCGGCGTAGCCGCGCACGATCGCCTCGCGGGCTTCATAGTTCAGGATCGCATCGATATCGGTGAACCCCTGCGGCGCCAGCTGTTCGACCGCGTCGATCACGCCCTCGGGGCCACCGCGGCGGTTGGAGGCGACGATGTCGGCGGTCATCGGCAGCCGCTTGCGGTCGTAGATCCCCAGCGCCTGGCACGGATGCTCGGCCCGCGCCAGCGCGTCGGCCAGGCAGCGGGCGTCGAGAATCGCCTGGGAGGCGCCGTTGGAGCCGACCGGGTACATCGGATGCGCCGCATCGCCGAGCAGGGTGACCCGTCCGCTCGACCAGTAGGGCAGCGGGTCGCGGTCGCAGCAGGGATATTCCCAGAATTCCGGCGTCGCGCCGATCAGCGCGGCAAGATTGACCTGCGGAATGAAGAAGCCGTTGACGTGGGGCATCAGCTCGTCGCGCCTGCCGAGCCGCGACCAGTCCTCGCGGCGCGGCGGCGGGGTCGAGGCGTCGCCGATGCGCACCAGCACCGCCCAGTTGGTCAACCGGTTCGAGGGGCTCGAGCCTTCGGCGATCGGATACACCACCGCCTTGGCGTTCAGCCCGCCGGCGACGATCATCGAGCGTCCGGTCAGGAAGGCCGGCCAGTCGGTGGCGCCGCGCCACAGCATCAGGCCGTTCCACACCGGCGGGCCTTCTTCCGGAAACAGCGTCTGGCGCACCTTGGAATGGATGCCGTCGGCGCCGATCAGGATGTCGCCGCGCGCGGCGCGCACATGGGCGCCGGTGCGGTCGAAGAAATAGGCGCTGACCCCGCCCTCGTCCTGGCTGAAGGCGCCGAGCCGGCAGCCGGTATGCACCACCTCGGCGCCGAGCCGGTCGATCACCGCGTCGAAGATCACGCTCTGCAGGCGACCGCGGTGGATCGAGAATTGCGGCACGTCATGGCCGGCGTCCAGCCCGCGCTTTTCGTGCCAGACCTGCTGGCCGTGGCGGGTCAGGTAGAACAGCTCGTCGGTGCGGATCGCCACCTTGTCGAGACGGTCGAGCAGGCCGATCCCGGTGAGCTCGCGAATGGCGTGCGGCAGCGTGTTGATGCCGACGCCGAGTTCGCGGATGGTGTCGGACTGCTCGTAGATCTCGCAGTCCATGCCGCGTGCGCGAAGCATCAGGGCCGTGGTGAGACCGCCGATGCCGCCTCCGACGATGATGGCTTTCATCTGACTCTACTCCACGCGTTGTCGAACACCCTCGGCCGGCAGCAGTATGTCTTGGGCCACACTCCGTCGCCAGCGCCTTTGGCGTTCCCGTCCTCGGCCCCGGCCCGATCTTGCGGAACACCCGCTGTTTTCCCGGCAAACGGCGCGGAGGGCAAGAGCCGTCGGTGGCCCCGTACCGAACGACTGCCGTTAAGGTAAAGGCCGACCTTCCGGAATTATTTTATGCCTAAAACAAATCGCGGGGCAAGCGGCATTTGCGCGGCACCACACCATGACGGCTGGGTTGCCGCGGCGCTGCGCTACGCTCTCGCCGTCGTCGCCCGACTTGATCGGGCGACCC
>JBKQQE010000119.1:0-20640 GCA_052326245.1 Xanthobacteraceae bacterium
CAATTCGCCGCAGCAAGGCCGTGTCGGCGACGGTCCAGGCGTCGCGCCCGGTGGCCCTGCCGCCGTCCTCCTCGCCGCTCAGGCGCAGCACCCGCTGCTGGTCGCGGTCGTAGACGTCCCAGACCCAGGCGATCGAAGTGCGGTTGCCGTGCACCTGTGCAGAGAGGTAGCCGCGCACGTGATAGCTGGCGGGCGCGCTGCGCGACACCACGGCCACGTTGCGGAGCTGGGACTCGGCGTCGAGCACCTGGACAAACCGCTCGAACACCTGCGGCGGCGGGCCGTCGATGGATTCAAAGGCGACGGTGCGGCCCTCGCCCGGAATCGAGGCCATGGCGGCCATGGGACCCTGCGCCGGGCCCGGATTGCCGCCCGCGCACCCCGACGCGGCGCCGGCGATGCCCAGCAGCACCAGTGCCCGCAGAGCGTTCAGCGCATGCCGCAGGATCGGATGCCGAATCGGATTGTCCTGCCGTCCCATACCGCAATGTCCCGAACGCGACTGGCCGGCAGGATCCGCCCGCCGGCTGGCAGAGCGATATCGTTAAAATCCATTAACGTCTAGGGCGGCCGATTGGCCCGGGAGGGCAGCGGGTTAGCCTTCCAGCACCAGCGCGTGGACATGCCGGCCGTAGTCGGGTTCGGCGCGGTGCACCGAGCGGCGATAGCTGAAGAACCGCTCATCCTCGTAGGTGCAGATGTCCGGATCGTCGATTTCGGTCACGCCAGCGCGTTGCAGCCGCATCCGGATATAGCCGGCGAGGTCGAACATGGCATGGCCGGTGCGTTCCGCCGGGGCGAAGAATTCGGCATTGGCGGGATCGTCGCGGCCGAAGCGCTGAACGAATTCCTCGCCGACCTCGTAGCTGCGCTGCCGGATCAGCGGGCCGATCGCGGCGATGACGCGGCCGCGCGCGGCGCCGAGGTTCTCCATGGCGGCGACGGTGGCTTCCAGCACGCCGGTAAAGGCTCCGCGCCAGCCCGCATGGGCCGCGCCGATCACCCGTGCCTGCGGATCGGCGAACAGGATCGGCCCGCAGTCGGCGGCGGTGACGCCGATCGCGATCCCCGGCGTGCGGGTGACGATGGCATCAACCTTCGGCCGTGCGTCGGCCTGCCATGGCGCCTCGGCGACCGCGACGTCGGGCGAGTGGACCTGATAGGCGGTGAGGAAATGCGATGGCGCGACGCCCAGCACCGCGGCCATGCGCCGGCGATTTTCCGCGACGTCGGCCTGGTCATCGGCCGAACCAAGGCCGCCGTTCAGGCTGGCATAGATGCCGCGCGAGACCCCGCCCTCGCGGGTGAAGAAGGCATGACGGACGCCGGGAACGGCGCTCAGCAGCGGCGACGTCAGGTTCATCCCACATTCGTCCTTGCGGCGATGCTGGGCTCCGAGGGCGCGGGGTTGTCGGTCAGTCCGGCGAGCTCCGTGATCGCCGGGTGCGAGACCCCGAGCACCTTGAACAGCGATCCCATGCCACTTCGTCCGCTCTCGGTCAGGCGCTTCAGTCCGCCGGCGATCTCCTCCGAGACCTGCGCCGTGGCCTTCGACATCAACGTCACGGCACGGGTTTCGATCCCGAGCCGGCGCAGGAACACGCCCTGTTCGACCGGTCCATGCACCCGCGCGCCGACATCCTCGGCTGCCTGCGCCAGCGCCTGGAAATCGACATGCGCGGTGACGTCGCAAAGTCCGGGCGACTTCAGCGGGTCGGCGAAAGTGTGCCGCGCGATCGCCTGAAACGTGTCGCCGGCGTCGCTGCGGGTGTGGCCGTAGTCGATGATCAGCGCCGCGCCGCCGAATTCACGGGTGCGCCGCGCGATCTTCATGATCTCCGACGGCTGCCGCCACTCGAACACGGCGCCGACGGGCGCGGCGCGCAGCAAGGGCGGCAGCAGCACCTCGAAGCGCGGCGTCGGCTGCGCGGCGGTGCCGAATGCGAGCCGGCCGGCGGCGTTGATCTCGACGACGCGCTCGTGCCAGCCGGTCTCCTTGCGGACCATCTGGTGGACCGGCAGCACGTCGAAGAACTCGTTGGCCAGGATGATCGACGGGCCCTCCGGCACCTCGTCGATCGAGTCGTGCCAGTGGATGTTCTTGACGCCGACCAGCGTGGCGCGCTGCTTGTCGCGCAGCCGGGTGTTGATCTCGACCAGATGCACGTGGCAGGCGAGATAGAACGGCGGCAGGATGCGGATCGCGCGCAAGGCGTCCATCATCAGCGTGCCGCGACCAGGCCCCAGCTCGATCAGGCGGACGATCTCGGGCGTGCCCATCGCCTTCCACACCGAGGCGGCCCACAGCCCGAGCAGCTCGCCGAACATCTGGCTGACTTCCGGCGCGGTGATGAAGTCGCCCTCGCGGCCGAGCGGATCGCGCGCCACGTAGTAGCCGTGCTCCGGATGGGTCAGGCACAGCTCCATGTAACGCGACACCGGCATCGGGCCGGTGGCCTTGATCAGCCGACGAATCTCGGCCTCGAGCAAAGAGGATGTCGTCACGCTCAGCCCCGCCGCGGCCCCGTCTGGGTGAAGGCCGCCCCCAATCTGTCGTCTCAAAAACCGCCGTTGCGCACAATCGGACGTCGCGTCAAGGGCGCGTCAGCCCCGACGACGCCTTGCGGTCAGGCTTGCGCATACGCGCGCGCCCCGCAAGGGGCCAGTCTACCCCGCCAGCGCCGGCCTGCGGCGCAGCGCCGCGATCACGAAGCCGAGGCCTGCGAGAATCATCGGCACCGACAGCAGCATACCCATGGTCAGCCCGCCCCACAAAAAGCCGAGCTGCGGGTCGGGCTCGCGGAAAAATTCGCCGAAAATACGGGCTGCACCGTACAGCATGGCGAAGCTTCCCACCACGAGGCCCGGCCGGCGCAGCGCGCCGGCACGGATCAGCGCGGCCAGCGCGAGGAACAGCACGATGCCTTCCAGCCCAGCCTCGTAGAGCTGGCTCGGGTGGCGCGGCAGCGGCCCCCCGGAAGGAAACACCATGGCCCAGGGGACGTCGGCCGGCCGGCCCCACAATTCGCCGTTGATGAAGTTGGCGATGCGGCCGAGAAACAGCCCGATCGGTCCGACCGCGCAGGTGATGTCGCCAAGCGACAGCGCGGAGATCTTCCGGCTCCTGCCGAACAGCAGCACCGCGGCCACGCAGCCCAGGAATCCGCCATGGAACGACATGCCGCCCTTCCACAGCTCGGCGATTTCGGCCGGGTGCCGCATGAAATGGTCGAGATTGTAGAACAGCACGTAGCCGGTGCGGCCGCCGAGGATGATGCCCAGCGTCACCCACAGGATGAAATCGTCCATCTCGATGAGCGTGACCGGCGAGGCGCCGCCCCACAGGCGGCCGTTGCGGATGATGGCGCGGGCGTAGATCCAGCCCAGCACGATGCCGCCGATATAGGCGAGCGCGTACCAGCGGACCACCAGGGGCCCGAAGGAGACCGCGACCGGATCGAACACCGGAAATGCGAGGGCGAACATGGCTGATGGGTTTATGGCTTCAGACGCCGGCGGTAAAGCGCGAACAACCGCTGCGCTACCGCGTCGTCGAAGGTGGGCTGCTGGCGTTCGATCATGAGGGGCTTCGCTGCAAATCCGTCGTGGTCAGTTGCAATGGCATCATAGCAATGCCGGCGCAGGAGTGGGTGACCTTGTTCGGGCATGCCGCCACCGCGCAGATCCGGCTTGCACTGGCGCGCCATCGTCGCCATTTTGCGGTTGGCCGCCAGCCGCGGCACGAGCCGTCACGGAGACAACGCGATGACCCAGACCACCAACCGGTTCTTTGACGAGATCGCCCGGCTGATGAACGACGCTGCCGGGGCCGCCCAGGGCGTCCGGCGCGAGGTCGAAGGGGTCATGCGTCACCAGGTCGAGCGGATCCTCAGCGACCTCGACATGGTCCGCCGCGACGAGTTCGAAGCGGTGAAGGATATGGCCCGCCTCGCCCGCCAGGAGAACGAGGAGCTGAAGGCCCGGATCGCGGCGCTGGAGACGAAAGCCGGCGGCTGAGCCGGGTCGGCGCGGGGAACCCGGCCGGGTCGCCCCTGGTCCCGGTCGCTCCCGAGCCCGGCGGCGCCGCGAATATCCACGCGCTTTCTTGTCTTTACGGCCCTTTGCGGCTATGACATCGCCCGGTCGGCCACCCCCGCACCCCTGGAGGCTTGTGGCAGACTACGGAACGGGCCGCGTTGCGGCCTTTAACTTTTTGAAAATGAAAGTGTTTTTCGCCTGTCCGGCAACGGCGAGGCGTCAAAACACGCTCAAACCAAGGACTTACATCAATGGCGACCGTCAAGGAATTGAAGGCGACCGCGCGTCCGAAGGCCGGCAAGGGGGCCGCCCGCGCAGAACGCCGAGCTGGCCGCGTGCCAGCCGTGATCTATGGTGATAACCAGCCCCCCGTGACCATTTCGCTCGATGACAAGGCGCTGCGCCTGAGCATCCATGCGGGTCACTTCCTGACCACGATCTACAACATCGATCTCGACGGCAAGAAGCACCGCGTGATTCCGCGCGACTTCGCCCTCGATCCGGTCAAGGACTTCCCGGTCCACGTCGATTTCCTGCGGCTGGGCCAGGGCGCCACCATTCGCGTCAGCGTTCCGCTGCACGTCACCGGGACGGAAGCCTCGCCGGGCGTCAAGCGCGGCGGCACGGTCAACATCGTCAATCACACGGTCGAGGTGGAGGCGGATGTCGAGCACATTCCGCAGTTCATCGAGGTCGACGTCAGCAAGCTCGAAATCAACAACTCGGTCCACCTCAGCGAGGTGAAGCTGCCGAAGGGCGTCAAGGCGCTGTCGCGCGGTGACCAGACCCTGGTCACCGTGGTGCCGCCGTCGGGCTATGGCGAAGAAGCCAAGCCTGCGGCAACCGCCGAGGGTGCGGCTGCGCCTGCGGCCGGTGCGGCTGCGCCTGCGGCCGGTGCGGCGGCGCCTGCAGCCGGTGCCAAGGCGCCCGCGGCCGGTGCGAAGGCGCCTGCGGCGGCCGCCGCCAAGGCCCCGGCCGGCGACAAGAAGAAGTAAGTTACTCGTGCGGCGGATTTGACGTTCGTTTCGGTATTGCAGCTCGTTCTCGATACCAACGTCAAATCCGATGCCGCACGAGAACCAGAGATTTTAACGAGTATCCCTGTGGTTCTCACGTTCGCATGAGCGTTTGCCGCAACGGGATGCGAACGTGAGAACCGGGATGCTCTCGCCATGCTTTTGTTCGTCGGTCTGGGCAATCCGGGCGCGCGATACGAGGGCAACCGGCACAATATCGGCTTCATGGTGATCGAAGCGATCGCGCGGCGTCACGGTTTCTCACCGTGGCGCCGTCGTTTTCAGGGCGAGACTGCGGAAGGCACGATCGACGGCGAGCGCATCGTGCTGCTGAAGCCCATGACCTTCATGAACGAATCCGGCCGCGCCGTCGGCGAGGCCGCGAATTTCTTCAAGCTGGGGCTCGGCGAGATCACCGTGTTTCACGATGAACTCGAGCTTCCGTCCGGCAAGGTTCGCGTCAAGGTCGGCGGCGGCATCGCCGGACATAACGGCTTGCGCTCGGTATCGTCGCATCTCGGCAACGACTACCGGCGGGTGCGGCTGGGCATCGGTCACCCGGGGGTGAAGGAACTGGTGCACGGCCACGTGCTGAGCGATTTCGCCAAGAGCGACCGGCCATGGGTCGAGGCACTGTGCGAAGTGATCGCCGACAATGCCGGGCTGGTCGCGAAGGATCGCGACTCGTCCTTTCAGAACAAGGTGCACCTGGCGATGCAGGCCAAGGGCTTCGCATCGAACGGTGAGTGAGGGCGCCGCATTCCGGCGCTGCGCTGCAGAGGACGTCGAGACACGCCATGGGATTCAAATGCGGAATTGTCGGGTTGCCCAATGTCGGCAAGTCGACCCTGTTCAACGCCTTGACGGAGACGGCGGCGGCGCAGGCGGCCAACTATCCGTTCTGCACCATCGAGCCGAATGTCGGGGCCGTCGCGGTGCCCGATCCGCGGCTCGACAAGCTCGCGGAGATCGCCAAGTCCGGGCAGATCATTCCGACCCAGCTCACCTTCGTCGATATCGCCGGCCTGGTGCGCGGCGCCTCGAAGGGCGAGGGCCTCGGCAATCAGTTCCTCGCCACCATTCGCGAAGTCGACGCGGTGGCGCACGTGGTGCGCTGCTTCGAGGATTCCGACATCACCCATGTCGAGGGCAAGATCGCGCCGCTGGCCGACATCGAGACCATCGAAACCGAATTGATGCTGGCGGATCTCGACAGCCTCGAGAAGCGCGTCGACAACCTCGCCAAGAAGGCCAAGGGCGGCGACAAGGACTCCAAGGAGCAGCTCGACCTGGTGCAGCGCGCGCTCGTGCTGCTGCGCGACGGCAAGCCGGCACGGCTGCTGGAACGCAAGCCCGAGGAGGAACGCGCCTTCAGGATGCTCGGGCTGTTGACCTCGAAGCCGGTGCTCTATGTCTGCAATGTCGAGGAGGGCGCGGCCGCCGACGGCAACGCGCTGTCGGCGCAGGTCGCCGACTGGGCGGCGAAGGAGGGGGCGCTGGCGGTGGTGATCTCGGCCAAGATCGAATCGGAAATTGCGACGCTGTCGCGGGCGGAGCGGGCGGAATTCCTGTCGACGCTCGGCCTTGAGGAGGCCGGCCTCGACCGCCTGATCCGCGCCGGCTATCAGCTGCTCGATCTCATCACCTATTTCACCGTGGGACCCAAGGAAGCCCGGGCCTGGACCATCACGCGCGGCACCAAGGCCCCGGCCGCGGCCGGCGTCATCCATACCGACTTCGAGAAGGGCTTCATCCGCGCCGAGACCATCGCCTATGCAGACTATGTCGCTCTCGGCGGTGAGGCTGGCGCGCGCGATGCCGGCAAGCTCAGGCTCGAGGGCAAGGACTACGTGGTCGCCGACGGCGACGTGATGCATTTCCGCTTCAACACCTGAAGCGGACGCCCCGATCTAGCGTTGGGCGGCGCCCTGATCGCGGATCGCGCCGAGGTGCTCGTTGATCCTGAACACGATCAGGATGAACTCGGTTGCGATGCGCGCGAACACGATGGCGACCGCGCATGCCACCAGGCTTGAGAGCAGCTTGAGAAGGCCAAGAAACGGGCTGATCGCCATCGCGGCGAGCCCCGCGAACACGCCGGTGAGGCCGGACAAAGCGATCAGAACGATCACAAAACCATAAAACACCTTGAAAATCGTCGGCGTGATGAATCGGTCCCATTGAAACAAGTCGCGGAATTCGAACATCGGCGGTCTCCCTGCGAATCAAACATCCGGGCGAAAGACGGTGCAATGGCGTCGGGCTTAGCCCCGAACCGCGCGATCGGCAAGATTGCAGCCTTGCCCTACCGTCCGCGCGTCTTGAGATTGGCGGCAATAACGGCCACAATCAGGCCATCCTACGACCGTGAGACCATGATCCTCAGCTTTGAAGACTTTCAGCTTGGCCACCTCGGCAAGTTCGGACCTCGCCACGTCACGCGCGAGGAGATCATCGCTTTTGCCGCGGAATACGATCCGCAGCCGATGCATCTCGACGAGGACGCCGCGCGGCTATCGATGCTGCGGGGTCTGGCGGGGTCGGGCTGGCACCTCTGCGCGCTGATGATGCGCATGCTCTGCGACGGATTTGTCCTCAACTCGGCGTCGCTCGGCGGCCCCGGCATCGACGAATTGAGCTGGCTGGCGCCGCTGCGTCCCGGCGACGACATCACCATGGACGTGCATGTGCTGGACAAGCGGGTGTCGCGCAACCGGCCGGAGGTCGGCATCCTGACCTTGCGCGCCGAGATTCACAACGCCGCGGGACATAAGCTGCTGCAGGCGAAATGGCCGTTCATGGTCCGACGCCGCGACGCGTCGGCGGCGGAGTAGAGCCGGCGATGCCCTATTTTGAAGACATGAAGGTCGGCCAGCGCGACGAACTCGGTGCGTTTACCTTCACGGCCGAACTGATCAAACAGTTCGCCAGCCAGTTCGACCCGCAGCCGTTCCACCTCGACGAGGAGGAGGGCCGCAAGTCGCTGTTCGGCGGACTGGCGGCGTCGGGCTGGCACGTCGGGTCGGTGGGCATGAAGCTCATCGTCGCAAAACGCCGCCGCGCCATTGAGGCGGCGGCCGCGAGCGGCGTCGTCGAACCCCCGCCGGGCCCCTCGCCGGGGTTTCGGGAGCTGAAATGGCTGAAGCCGGTGCTGGCCGGCGACACGCTGACCTACGTGTCGGAGCTCGTCTCGTTGCGGGAATCCGCCTCGAAGCCGCAATGGGGGATCCTGGAGGCGCTCACCAGCGCCACCAACCAGCGCGGCGAACTGGCGTATTCCTTCATCGGCATCGCCTTCATTCCGCGCCGCGTCTGAGCGCGGCGCAGGAAAGAATTCATTAACACTTTGCCGCAAATGTGCGGCTTTGGGGAACGTTTCCGTCGCTCTGCGTGATGAACCTGTCGTGGCGCCGGCCCGACACAGCAAGACAGAGGCACGGAATTGAATCGGGGAAGACCATGGCGGATCGCGCCGGATTGAAAATCGTCGGGTTTATATTCGCCACAGTGACGCTGGCGGTGATGCTCACCTCGGTGCAGGTGGTGAAGAGCCAGGCCGACGGTCGCGACAGTCCCGAGACCACCGCGAGCATCTCGCGCTGAGGCGATGGCCGCCGGCCAATCGGCGTCCGTTTGCGCCAAAGCCAAATCCCGGTTGAGGTCGGCGCTCAGGTGATGATCTGGCGCAGCCAGACCAGCCCCAGCAGCAGCGCCGCGACGGCGAGCAGCGCCACCAGCCGCCCCATGATCTTGCCGGTCGGGGGAGCTGATCGCGGCGCCGCGATCGGATCGGAACTGTTCGGTTTGATGATTTTCAAAAACAAGCCCTTGCTGCCACCGCGTCATCCGTGGTCGCGGCAGGGGCTCATCTGGTTCAATTTGCGGACAGGGTAAATCGGGCGTTAAGGATCCCGCGCTGCTGCCGTGGCGCCGTCGCCGTCCCGGACAGAACGATTTTCCGCCGCGACGGGCGCGGCGGACAGTCGTCGCAGCGGCCGATCGGCGCCATAGCCGGTCAGCGCAAGGTCTCGGCGGTTCGCTTCCACTGCGACACGTTCTCCGAGATGATGCGGGTCGATTTCATCGCGGCCTGGCTGAGCTGGGCGTAGCCGGCGATTTCGCGCTGGACCCGCTGGCCTTCGCTGTGCAGGAGATCGCGCAGCGCCTCCAGTTCGGAGATCAGGTTTTCGATTTCGGTCAAAGACGTGCCCGCGACGCGCTGGATCAGGGAATTGACGCTGCTGACGGTGGCGTCGGCGGCGGAATCGAGCGCCGGCGCGTCGCCGCTGGTCGCGAAGCTCACGCCGGGGCGCCGCAGGTAGGCGACATCGTTGCGGACGAAATCGCGAATTCCGGCTTCCACCTCGGTCACGGCGTCGAGGTTCGTGTCCTCGTTCGGCTGGTCGGTCTTCTCGGATCGAATGGCATTCATCGGCTTTTCCTTGTTTCGCATTGAGCGAGCGCGGATTGTCCCCCGCACGACGAAAGTAACAAGCCCATCTGTCCAGCCGAATTTGACCGCAACGCGGCCGGAGTGCGGCGCGCGACCGGCAATCCCTCGGTATCTATCGGATGGGACGCAAGCACCGCAGCAACGGCGCGCTGCCGCCACCAGGTCTTCTTGAATCGAAGCCAGCGGTCAGGCTCTTGTTGCGACTGCGGGACGTCGTTTGCTCACCGTGCCGTTGACTCTCACTCCGCTGAACAGCGACTGCTCGGCTGCCGCCGACCAGAGCCATCCATCTTCGGTCGTCGACAGCGACTGGCCGGCGAGAATGCTGGTGCCGCGCTCGGGGAAACGGAGCTTTGGGGGACTGGTCCGCGCCATAGCTGCGCGGCGGCCGGCCGTTGTGACGCGCGGCCAGCCGCAAAATGGCGCATTTTCGCCACCTCACCGGAACCTTTGTGACAGCGACCCGTTATGCCGCCGTGAAACGCTTCCTTGGAGGATAAAATTGTGAAGAAGCTTGCCCTGACGATTGCCGCCGCGACCGCGCTGATTGCCGCAATCGCTCCAGCATCCGCGGAAAAAGTCGCGCCGCGCGATGCCATGCAGACCCGGAGCGTCGAGCACAGCGTCCGGGACGCCAACGCCCACATGGATCATCATGGCGGATGGCACCACCACCATCGTCACCACCGGATGTGAGTTCTCCTGATCTGATCCGCGCGAGGCAAGTGGCCTTCCGAGGGACACGACGCGAAGCGGCCCGCACTGCGCGGGCCGCGCTCGGTTGGGGTGGTCATACCACCGCGGCGGGCAGGTGGATGGGGTGACCCAGCGACTGTTCGACGAGGTCGAAGGTGTCGAGCAGCACGCGCAGACACGACAGGCGCCCACGCTTGAACTGGGCGAAATGGGCGGCGCGCACGCTGATGGGCTTGCTGGAGGCGGTCGACGTCAGTGAGTAGCGGATCAGGGACGCCGCCTGGCCGTCACCCAGCATGACGGATTCGCGGTCAAGCCGGCGAAAGCGGATATGCCTGGCGATCTGCCGACAGACATCGATCACCGCGCGCTTGCCGCGGCGCGCGCCCAGGAAGGGAAACATGTCGATCGGGCCATAGATCGCCCAGTCGACATCTTCGTCGAGGACGGAGTCCAGGAGCTCCGTCTCGCCGTCATTGATGGCGGCGTGCAATGCACGTGACACGCGCCAGAGGCTATGCTCTGTCATGACACAGGTCCCACGATTTGAATGCTAACAGGACAGCAAACCACCACTGGGCGTCTAAAACTGACGCCGGGCCATGCTGCATTTCCAATTATTGTTAGTATACACATGAATTGGCTTGGTGACCAATGCATTTATTGCATTGCACAAATGCCGCTCTGCGCCACTCCTGATTACAGCGGGCGCCCGCCACAACCCTTATGGGTGTTCGCTCCCGGTCGGAGCCTGCTCGCGGCCGGCGGCAATCCCGAGGCCGATGGCGCCAGTGAGCCCGCCGAGGATGGCGCCGATCGGCATGAACGTGAAAAACACCAGCATCCCGCTGTAGCCTTCGAAGTCGCTGGTGTGGAACACCGCGGTCCAGACCAGGCCGGCGCCCACGCCGAGCAGCGCCCCGCCAAGCAGGCCGAGCGCAAGCCCGATCACAACAAGCAGCACGATCTTCATGTCACCCCGCGTCGTGAGGCAGGCCGGCGCCTGCGTGTGGCCGTTGGTCGCTTCCGACCCCGATCGCGTTCAAGCCGCCCGGCAGCCCGGGTCAGTGCGCCATGGCGATCCGGACGTTGGCCGCCAAAGGCTCGCTGAGGTCGCGGCCGAGCAACTGCTGCATCAGATCGAGTGAATCGAAAAAATGGTGATGCTCGCGGATCAGCCTGCCGCTGAGCACGAAGAAGTCGGCGAGCGTGAGATGAATGACGCGGCCATCGTTGCGCTTGGTGAGGCTTGCCTGGGTAATCGTTGCTGCGCGCAGGCCTTCCACCGCGATGAACAGCAGCTTGTGGCGGCGCTCCGAATAGCGCTGCTGCTGAACGCGAATGGCTTCGCCGATCCAGGCCCTGCCTTCCTTGAGACCATGATGCGGGAAGATCTCGACCGGGGAATGCGTCAGCGACGTGAAGGCATCGTCGCAGCAGGCTTCCACGCGCGCCACATCCCCGGCGTAGAAGCCATCGATAAAGGCCAGCACGCACTCGCGCGTGGAACGAACCGCCATCTGCTGCTCCCGCGATGCGGAAGAGGCCAGTACAACTTAAGGAATACGCGTATCATAGCAAATCCATGATGGTGGCGCCACGGCATTGTTCCCGCTGAAACTGGCTGTCTTGCTGCGAGACCAGGTGCCAATACGGCCGTGCCGCAATTCATTTCCGATTGGTCGCGTCAGCGCTTCTTCCACCGTCCGCGATGCCCCGGCGCGCCGCCGGACGAGCGCGGCGCCGGTCCAGGCCGGTAGGGGCGCGATTCCGGGCCCGGTCCCATTTCGTCGAGGCCGGGCTTCTTGGCCCGGCTGCGCCCACCCGACGTCGCCGAGGTCTCGCTGCGCGGCGGCAGGTTGGCGGCGTCGCCATATTTGCGGGCGCCCGCATAGGCCCCGGCCTTGCCGGCGACGACCCGCTGTTTGACGGTCGGATCGTCCACCACCGCGAGCTCGGTGGCGCGCAGGCGTTTGACCTCGTCGCGCAGCCGCGCCGCTTCCTCGAAATTCAGGTCCGCGGCGGCCTCGCGCATGCGGGTTTCGAGGTCGGCCAGCACCGTCTCGAAATTGTGGCCGATGCTGATGACGTCGTCGGCCATGCCGCCGTCGCCGACCTCCACCAGCACATGATCGCGTTCGTAGACGCTGTTCATGATGTCGCCGATCGACTTCTTGATGCTTTCCGGCGTGATGCCGTTGGCGGTGTTGTAGGCCACCTGCTTTTCACGGCGGCGATCGGTCTCGGCGATCGCGCGCTCCATCGATCCGGTGACATGGTCGGCGTAGAGGATGACCCTGCCATCGACGTTGCGCGCCGCGCGCCCGATGGTCTGGATCAGCGACGTCTCGCTGCGCAGGAAGCCTTCCTTGTCGGCGTCGAGGATCGCGACCAGCGCGCATTCCGGAATATCGAGGCCCTCGCGCAACAGGTTGATGCCGACGAGGGCGTCGAAGGCCCCGAGCCGCAGGTCGCGGATGATCTCGATGCGCTCGATGGTGTCGATGTCGGAGTGCATGTAGCGGACGCGGATGCCCTGCTCGTGCAGGTATTCGGTGAGATCCTCCGCCATGCGCTTGGTCAGCACGGTGACGAGGCTGCGATAGCCGGCGGCGGCGGTGGCGCGGACCTCGCCGACCAGATCGTCGACCTGGGTGCGGGCGGGACGGATATCGACCGGCGGGTCGATCAGTCCGGTCGGCCGGATCACCTGCTCGACGAACACGCCGCCGCTCTCGTTGAGCTCCCACGCGCCGGGCGTCGCCGACACCGCGACCGACTGCGGGCGCATCGCGTCCCATTCCTCGAAACGCAGCGGCCGGTTGTCCATGCAGGACGGCAGGCGGAAGCCGTATTCGGCGAGCGTCGCCTTGCGGCGGAAGTCGCCGCGGAACATGCCGCCGATCTGCGGCACCGTGACATGGCTTTCGTCCATGAACACCAGGGCGTTGTCGGGCACGTATTCGAACAGCGTCGGCGGCGGTTCGCCGGGCTTGCGGCCGGTGAGATAGCGCGAATAGTTCTCGATCCCGGCGCAGCTTCCGGTGGCCTCCATCATCTCCAGGTCGAACGTGGTGCGCTGCTCCAGCCGCTGCGCCTCGAGCAGGCGGCCGTGGGCATTGAGCTCGTCGAGCCGCAGTTTCAGTTCGGACTTGATGCCCTTGATGGCCTGGATCAGCGTCGGGCGCGGCGTCACGTAGTGTGAATTCGAATACACCTTGATGAATTCGAGCTCGTCGCTCTTGTGGCCGGTGAGCGGATCGAATTCCTCGATTGAGTCGGCGATGTCGCCGAACAGATTGACGCGCCAGGCGCGGTCTTCGTAGTGCGCCGGAAAGATGTCGATGGTGTCGCCGCGCACCCGGAAGGTGCCGCGGGTGAAGTCGGCGCTGGTGCGCTTGTACTGCAGCGCCACCAGGTCGGCGATGATCTGGCGCTGATCGATCCGTTCACCCTTCTTCAGGGTGAAGGTCATCGCGGTGTAGGTCTCGACCGAGCCGATACCGTAGATGCAGGAGACCGAGGCGACGATGATGACGTCGTCGCGCTCCAGCAGCGACCGCGTCGCCGAATGGCGCATGCGGTCGATCTGCTCGTTGATCGAGGAATCCTTCTCGATATAGGTGTCGGTGCGCGGAACGTAGGCTTCCGGCTGGTAGTAGTCGTAATACGAGACGAAATATTCGACCGCGTTGTCGGGAAAGAAGCTCTTGAATTCGCCGTACAGCTGTGCCGCCAGCGTTTTGTTCGGCGCCAGGATGATGGCCGGGCGCTGCGTCGCCTCGATCACCTGCGCCATGGTGTAGGTCTTGCCCGAACCGGTGACGCCGAGCAGCACCTGGGTGCGGTCGTTGCGCTTGATGCCCTCGACCAGTTCCTTGATCGCCAGCGGCTGGTCGCCCTTGGGCGCGTAGTCGGACTTGATCTCGAAGCGAACGCCGCCCTCGGATTTTTCCGGCCGCGGCGGCCGGTGCGGGGTCCAGACGCGCTCGCTGCCGTCGTCCCTGCGGAATTCCGGCCGGCCGTCGCGAATCAGATTCTCCAGCGCCGTCGCCGTGGCGGCAACGCCGAACGCTTCCATCTTGTTGCGCGGCGGGCGGGCCAGCGTGTCGTCGTCCTCGACGTCGAAGCCGAGCTGGCGGGCAAGTTCCGGATCGAGCGTTGGAACCGTCGCCGCCGTGCCGTAATTGGCCTGCGGCGCCTCGTCCAGGCCTTGCGGGGCCTGATGCGCGCCCGGCGGCGGCGGCGCCCGCAGGCGCGACGGACTGCGCTGCGCGGATTTCGTCACCCGGGTCAGGTTGCGATCGGGCAGCGGGTCCGGCGGCAGGCCCTCGGCGGCCTTGGTCGATGCGCGGGCGCGATGGGCGGCGGCTTCGCCGCCGGCGCGCCGCTCCCACGAGGTTTCCGGTGGCGGCTGCAGGCCGGTCTGCGATCCGAGGCCGCTCTCGCCGCGATTGATCGCCGGATTCAGCAGTTCGGCGAGCGCCGGCGCGATCGGCTGGACGTCGGGACGATGGGCCTTCGACCTCGGAGTCTTCGACTTTGGGGTTTTGGACATCGGCGGCTTCGGCGTGCGGGATCTGTCGGGGGGCGTCGGCATGGCGCAAATATGGGTTGCTTCAGCGCCCAAGAAAAGGCGGTTTCGACCGTCGATCGCAATTTGCCACGGCATCGGTGCGGCGCGTTCCGGAGCGGCAGGCCGCGGTCGTCGCCGATGCCATCGCATCCTCACATCGCCGCCATGCGTGCCGCGCGCCATTGACTTCGCGATGCGGATTGAGTGGACTGGCGGCAATCCATGCAATGGCATGCAGTTGAGGCATGCCCCCAGGACAGGATTGCGCGATGATCGACCTGCATTACTGGCCGACGCCGAACGGCCACAAGATCACGATGTTTCTCGAGGAAACCGGCCTGCCCTACAAGATCATTGCGGTGAACATCGGCAAGGGCGAGCAGTTCGCGCCCGAGTTCCTGGCGATCGCGCCCAACAACCGGATGCCGGCGATCGTCGACCACGCGCCCGCCGACGGCGGCGCGCCGATCTCGATCTTCGAATCCGGCGCGATCCTGACCTATCTCGGCGAAAAGACCGGCCAGTTCCTGTCGAAGGACATCCGGGTGCGGTTCGACACCCTGCAGTGGCTGTTCTGGCAGATGGGCGGGCTCGGCCCGATGGCTGGACAAAATCATCACTTCGCGGTCTACGCGCCCGAGAAACTGCCTTACGCGATCACGCGCTACGTCAACGAGACCAATCGCCTTTACGGCGTCCTCAACAAGCGCCTCGCCGACCGCGAATTCCTCGCCGGCGCCTATTCGATCGCGGACATGGCGAGCTATCCCTGGATCGTGCCGTGGAAGCGCCAGGGCCAGAACCTCGACGATTTCCCGCACCTGCGGCGCTGGTTCGAGGCCATTCGGGCGCGGCCCGCCACCGAACGCGCCTATGCGCTGACCGAGAAGATCAATCCGAATGCGGCGGCCGGCATCAGCACCGACGAGGCGCGCAAGGTGCTGTTCGGCCAGACCGCGGCCGTGGTGAAGGGATGATGCTGTGACGACGACGCGGCGGCTGCTCGATCTGGTGGGGCGTGACGAAAGCCGGCCGTTCAGTCCGTACTGCTGGCGCACGCGCATGGCGCTGGCCCACAAGGGCCTCGACGTGGAATCGATTCCGTGGCGTTTCACCGAAAAGGACGCGGTCGCCCGGTACGGGTCGGAGAAGGTGCCGGTGCTGCTGGACGGCGACACCGTGGTCGCCGATTCCTGGGTGATCGCGAATTATCTCGAGGACAGCTATCCCGACCGGCCCTCGCTGTTCGGCGGCGAGGGTGGCCGCGCCATGGCGCGCATGCTGAACTGGATCGGCGACGTGACGGTGATCGGCGGCATCTTTCCGCTGATCATCGCCGACATCCACGGTCAGTTGCTGCCGGAAGATCAAGCCTATTTCCGCCAAAGCCGCGAGGCGCGGTTCGGGAAGTCGCTGGAGGCGATCGCCGCGCCACGCGACAGTCTGGTCGAGAGCTTCCGCAAGAGCCTCGACCCGATGCGGCTCACCTTGCGCACGCAGCCCTATCTCGGCGGCGCGGCGCCCAATTACGCCGACTACATCATGTTCGGCGGCTTCCAGTGGGCGCGGGTGACGAGCCCGTTCAGGCTGCTGAAGCAGGACGACGCCATCTATGCCTGGCGGGAGCGTCTGCTCGATGCCTTTGGCGGCCTGGCGCGCGCGACGCCCGGTTACCCGGTCTGACCGCGGCGACGCTCAGCCTCCAATCGGCGGGCGCGGCCTCGGTATCGCCGCCGCGCGCAGGCAGGCCGGGCACAGGCAATCCTGCTGCCCGCCGTCCTCGACCTTCGCCGGCACGGGCAGCTGCGCGGCTTCGCCGTTGCACCAGCAGTTCTCGGACAGATCGCAGCCGAACACGGCGCCGCACCGCGGACAGGCAGGGCGCCGCGCCATGCCGCCGGGGGAGGGGGAAGCGGTCGGGTCAGTGATGTCGCGCATCGCGGCGCTGGCCGATCTTTCATGCTTTGATGGCCGGCCGTCGCATCGGACGGACCCTCGAGCCGCGGTTGGCTGCGGTCGCGCTCCGTCCAAATCAGGCCGTCACGTCAAGAGAACGCCAACGCTCCGCGGTCCGCAAGAGGGGCCGTCGCAGACGCGTGGCAGGGGCGGCGTGACGACACCACCGCGGCGTCAGGACATCGCGCCGGCAGGGATACCGTCTTCGAGTTCCGGTTCGGGCGCAAGCGGCGGCTGACGCAACGCCACAGCCGTCATGCGCCGAACCGACGCCTCGGCGTCGCGGGCGATCCGCTTGCGGTCCGCGCTGACGTCATAGGCAACCGGCGCGCCCCAGCTCACGGTCACGTCGACCGCACCGGACAGAAAGACGCCGAGCATGTGCGGCATGAGGTCGATGTCGCCATACCATGCAAGCCTGTCGCGCAAGGCGCGGCCGGCGGGGACCCCGCCGAAGCCGGTATAGGCCAGCGACAACGGCTGCACGGTGACGCTGGAATGATGGGTCTGGTCGCCCAGCGTGTGGTGCACGGATCCCACCAGCGCCGAACGGAACGGCAGGATGCGGTTGCCGTTGCTGGAGGTGCCTTCGGCGAACAGTACCACGGCATCGCCCCCGCGCAGACGGCTGGCCATTTCGCGGGCGACCTCGCCGGTCTTGTGGCGCCGTTCGCGTTCGATGAAGACCGTGCGCTGCAGCTTGGCGAGCCAGCCGAACAGCGGCCAGTTTGCGACCTCGTGCTTGGCGACGAAGACGACCGGCGTCAGCGCCGTGATCACAATGATGTCGAGCCACGACACGTGATTCGACAGGATCAGCAACGGCCTGTCGTCACAGCGCCGTCCGACCTGATGGATGCGAATCCCGACAATGGCTGCGACCGCGCGGTGATAAAGGTTGGGGACGATGCGTTGAAGACGTGAATTGAACAGGATGCCCACGAGCTGGAACGGCAGCAGCAGCAGGGTGAGCAGCAGCAGGGCGATGGCGATGAGGGCGACGCGGATCATGGATGGCTTCGTTGGCAGGCACCGTGTTTCGGAAAGCCGCCCCGCAGCGCAGGTCCGGCGGCGCTGGAAACGGGATTCGGAACAAAAAAGCGGTCCCGGTCAGACGCGGCGACTGACGGGGACCGCCAAATGAAAACAACCACCTCACCCGGCGAAATCAGAAGCCGAATGCCGTTATCGACACATGCCTGCTTGGCACATGCCGGCGCCGCAACAGCCAAGACAGACGGTTGTTGCGAACGACACGTACGCGCCAAATCTGGACGGGGGATGATTCCGCGCGTCAGCAAGAATTAGCGCTGATTTGTTGTGCATTTATGACGCAGCGTCCCGACGCGGCTTGCGCCCGCGGGGCGCACTATCGCGGTTGCGGGATCGCGGCGCCGACCCGGATCGAAATCACCGCGAGCACCAGGATGAGGCAAAGCGCGAGCACCCCTGCCGCGAGCGACGCCGCGACGGTCATCCGCAACCGGAACATTGCCAGCGCCGCGCGGCCTGCAAAACCCTCGGCGCTGCCGCGCGACCGAATCATGACGTCGAACCCCTTGATGAAGCGGACGAATCACCGCTCAAGGCGAACCTGCCAGCGGCCCGTGCCGAGATTGCGGCGGCGGCCTGCCGTTCTGGGCGAAATCAGGGCGTTGTTCCGGCCAAATTCGGAGATTGGGCGCGCGATCGGGGCTAGTGGTCCGATTCCAACATTTGCGTCCCATCTCAGCGGGTGCTTTGCAAATGTTGGAATCAAAGGACCACTAGCTAAGTTTAAGTGGCTAATGGAGTTTTGGATTTTACATTCGCTTAGCGAGCCCGCGGCCGGGGGGTAGCGAATGTCAAATCCACTCCACTAGGCGCCGAGATTCGCTGCGACCGCGGCCGCCGCCGTGGCCGGCGGCGAAACCATCGGAACGAAGCGCGGCTCGCGCTCGATGCGCCTGAGCCAGGTCCGGATCGCGGGAAATGACGACAGGTCGTAGTCGCATTGCTCGGCCAGGTGGGTGTAGCCGTAGAGCGCGATATCGGCGACGGTGAGCATGTTGGCGGCGAAATAGCTTCGGGTCGCCAGGTGATCCTCCATCACCTGCAAGGCGCGGTAGCCGCGCTCCATCCAGTCTTCCAGCGAGTAGGAATGAAGCTCGCGGCCGCCCTTGACCAGCGACAGCCAGAAATAGGCCGCGCCGATATTGGGTTCGAGCGCGTGCTGTTCGAAGAACATCCACTGCATCGCGTCGGCGCGATCCAACCGGTCCTCGGGGGCGAGCGTTGTTCCGATTGCGACGTACCACAGGATCGCGTTGGATTCGGCGAGGTAGCGTCCCTCCGCGACTTCCAGCAGCGGCACCTGACCGTTGGGATTCTTGGCGAGAAAATCGGGTGTGCGGCTCTCGCCCTGCAGGATATCGATTTCGACGGCGCGATAGGGGACATCGAGCAGAGCCAAAGCGAGGCGAACCTTATAGCTGTTTCCCGAGCGTTGCATCGTATAGAGGTTGTACATCGTGTGTCGGCCGCCGCGTTCCTGAAGTATCAAGAATGGTCCTCGCGATGCCGCGCCGCAACCCCCGCGCCGACGAAAAGATAAGAGTGCACTGCACTGTGCATGACTGTCAGCAAAAAATGCTGCAACAACGCCTGCGATGAGGACTGGTCGTAGAGCGCGTCACTGCGTTGCGCCGCCGTCCCGAAGCACCGGCCCGTGGCGCAGCTCCGCGCGAGCGCGTCGCAGCAGCATGGCGTAAAGGCCGAGCAGAGTGATCAGCCCGAGCGGAATGCCGGTTGTTCCCGCCACGGTCCGCGCCAGGATCGGCATGAACCAGGCGGCGGCGAGCATGCTGACCTCATAGTCGCGAAATCCGCGCGCCAACCCGTCGCGCACGAAGAAAGCTATCGCGATCGCGAGCACCACGAGGTCGTAGTCGAGCACGTAGGGCGTGGCGAGCAGGCAGGCAGTGGCCAGCGCCGCGGCCTTGAGCTCGAACGACGCCGCGCTGCGCCACAGCCACGCGATGGTCGCGGCCAAGACCAGCGCGAGCGCGACCTGCAGGGCATAGGCAAGCGGAACGTTCACGCCCCACAGTCTTGCAGCCGCGAAAATCGACTGCGCCTTTTCCCAGCCCAGCGCGCCCTGTTCGAGCACGACCTGCTGGGTGAATCGCGTCGAGGCGGCGAAGGCCTGCCAGACCTCGGCGCCCATCAAGGTCACGGTGGCGACGACCAGCACCGCGACGGTGGCGCAGGCGGTCGCGATCGTGGTCCAGCGTCCGGCGGCCAGCAAAGCCAGCGGGATGAGCACGCCGAACTGCGGCTTGTAGGCCAGCAGTCCGATCAAAATTCCCGCGACCGCGGGCTGTCGCGCGAGCAAACAAAGTCCCGCGCCGAGCAGCGCGGCGGTCAGGAATCCGTTCTGGCCATGGCCGATGTTCACGAACACGGCGGGAAACGCCAACGCCGCAAGCAGGACATCGGACCGCACCGTCGCGGCGGGAACAATCGCGCGGACCGTCATGCCGTAGGCGAGGCCTGTGGCGAGCAACCAGAGCAGCAGCGCGGCCGCGTAGGGAAGCTGGGCGAGAAGCGCCGCCACTGCGAGAAAGAACGGCGGATAGTGCCAGCCGAAAAAGGGGACGTCGCGTCCACCGAACACCGCGATTTCCGCAGCGTGCTGGCGGGCGGGTTCGTAGGCCTCCGCGGCCTTGCCCTGCCGCACCAGCGTCCCGGCCGCGTAGACGTTGGAAAAATCGGTTCCGAGCGGTTTGCCGTTGCGGTCGACGAGGCCGTCGGACAGCGCGGTCCAGAGGACCAGCGCGGCCAATGCGAGCCCGAGAAGCAGGATGGAGTAGCCGCGCAGCCGTGCACGTGTCACCCAAGCACCGGAACGCAACATGTCGTGAAAA
>JBKQQE010000120.1:0-3754 GCA_052326245.1 Xanthobacteraceae bacterium
CCAGAATCCGGCCGTCGTCGCCGGCCGCCGCGCGCAGCGTGGTGGCCCGGTTGGTCGCCGAAACCGACGCGGCGAGATGCTCGAGCCGGTCCTCGATCCACTTCACCGGGCGGCCGGCGGCGCGCGCCGCCGCACCGATGAGAACGATATAGGGAAACACGCCCTGCTTGACGCCAAAGCTGCCGCCGGAATCCGGCGGCGTGCGCAGCCGCAGCCGGTTGCCCGGAACCCTGAGCGCCCGTGACAGCACCGCGTGGATGCTAAAGGGCCCCTGGAAATTCGCCAGCACGTCGTAGCTGTCTTCGCCGGCATCGTAGTCGGCGATCACGCCATAGGTTTCGATCGGCGTGCAGGAGTTGCGCGGATAGCGGATGTCGATGCTGATGCGATGCGCCGCCGCCGCGAACGCTGCTTCCGGATCGCCGTAGCGAAACGAGCGGTCGCTGGCGACATTGCCGGAGAATCCGTCGTGCAGAACCGGCGCATCCGGCCGCAGCGCCGCCAGCGGATCGATCACGGCCGGCCGCACCTCGTAGCGCGCATCGATCACGTCGATGGCGTCCTCGGCCAGATAGCGATCGGTGGCGACCACGACGGCCACCGGCTCGCCGACATAGCGCACGCGGCCGACCGCAATCGGCCAGCACTCCACCGGCGCCTTGACGCCCACCACCATGCTGGCGGTCAGCGCCTTGACGTCGTCACCGGAAAGCACCGCGACGACGCCGGGCGCCTGTTTCGCCGCGGACAGATCGAGCGCGACGATGCTGGCGTGAGCGTGGGGCGAGCGCAGGATCGCGGCGTGAAGCGTGCCAGGTCGCACCCCGAGATCGTCGATGAAACGCCCGCGCCCGGTCAGCAGCGCCGCGTCTTCCACCCGCGGTATCGACTGCCCGACCCATGGCCGGCCCAAGGTGTGGTCGGCGATTTGCTGGCGTGCGCCTTCCGCCATTCCGGACGTCCTCCCGCGCATCTGTCATGCGTCGAAGGGCGGTATCCTGCAGACCGCCGCGGCGATCCATGCCGGCCGGTCTCACGACTTACCATTCCGTCTCATTTTCGCGATGTGCGGCGCAGCATCAGCTTGCCAGCCGCGAGACGTTGCGGAATTCTCGCGGGCTCACCCCGGCATGGTTGCGGAAGAAGCGCGTGAAATGCGACGGCTCAGCGAAGCCGAGTTGCGCCCCGATGTCGCTGACATTGTCGGACTGGTGCAACACCGCATCAACCGCCTGCTCCATGCGCACGGCATTCAGATAGACCCTGGGCGGCATGCCAATCGAGGATCCGAACAGCCGGAAGAAGTGCGCGCGCGACAAACCAGCCTGCTTTGCCAGGCTGTCGAGGTCGGCGCCGCGACCGGCTCCGGAGCGCAGCGCCATGGCGATCCGGCGGATCCGCCAGTCCCCGGAGCGGGCGTCCAGTTCCCTGAGCGACGCCGGAAAACTGCGCCAGGGCGTGAAGCGCTCGATCACCGCGATCATCAGGTCGGACAGCGCCACCTCGTGCGCCGCGCGCGCATCGGGGCGGGCCATCAGGTCGACCGCCAGGTTGCGGGCGAGGTCGCGGATGCGCGGCGACACCTCGCCGGACGGCCGGCTGAAGAAGCCGGGCGCGCCGCTCGCCGCCCAGCCCGGCCGGAACGCCTTCAGCCATTCCGGCTCTATATAAAGTGCCAGGATGACGGTGCGCGGCCGGTCCGGATCGTGGATATAGGCGTGCGGCTGCCAGCCGTTGACCAGCACCGCGGCCTCGTCGGTGAGCGGATAGACCTGGTCCCCGACGGCGAACTGGGTGTCCGCGCCCTCGACCTTCAGCAGCACATGGCAGTGCGGATGGGCGTGCCGCACCAGCGACCCGTCCATATCGAGGAGCGCGACCCGGCCAAACGCTCCATGGGCGATACGCAGCGCTGTCGACATGGCAATCCTCCTTGCTGGCAATGCCGGCTTCGCGCGCGAGCCACCGACCGATGGCTGCGTCGCGCAGCGAATTCCGGCACGTCCCACTTCCCCGTTTCAGATCCTGGCTTTGGCCAGCGTTGCTTCGCCCGATGCTATCCTAGTTGCCGTGACGTGCGAACAGCCCTGCAAAGGCCGCTCTCGGGTCATCCTGCAGCGCGTGCCCCAGATTGACGCTTTCGACGCCCTTGACGTGGATGCGCTTGAAGGCCATCGGCTCGCTCGACATCGGCTTGGTCGCGTCGATCCCCATCTTGGCGCTGACGCCCTCGTCGGACGAGGGGTCGAGCTTCGAGCCCTGCGCGCCGGACACGATGACCAGGTCGCGATCCGCCTGAAAGCGAGTCGCAACCGCCCATTCGATCTCGCTGGGGTCGTCGATATCGACATCCATGTCGACCACGACCACCTGCTTGAGGTCGTAGTGGCCGCCGAACGCGCCCATGATGATGTTCTTCGGCTCGCCGCGGCTGGTCTTCTCGATCTTGACCGCGAGATGATAGCGGCAGGTCCCGCCACGGGTCAGGCGGACGTCGCGCACCGCGGGAAAGCTGCGCTGCAGATGCTCCAGCAGCGTCGCCTCGCGCGGGATGCCGCCGAGCAGCAGGTGTTCCACGCCGCCGCCGACGATGGTGTGGAAGATCGGCCTCTTGCGATGCGTGATGGCGTCGACCTGAATCACCTCGCGATCGGCGCGGGGGCCGTAATATTGCGGAAACTCGCCAAACGGGCCCTCCGGCTCCCGGACCTTCGGCAGGATGCGGCCCTCGATGACGATTTCGGCATGCGCCGGTACGCGCACGCGGTTGGTCCGGCACTTCACCATTTCGACCGGCCGGCCGAGCAGCGCGCCGGCGATTGCCATCTCGTCCTCGTCCAGCGCGGCGATCGCCTGCGATGCAAGCAGACAGGCCGGATGCACGCCGATCACCAGCGCGATCTCCAGCGCTTCGCCGGCCGCCTCGGCGATCCGGAAATAATGCTGGGTGTGCCGCGGCAGCAGCAGCACTCCGATGCGGTCGGGGCCGCTGACCTGGCAGCGGTGGATCGAGACGTTCTGCACGCCGGTCTGCGGATTTCGGGCGATCAGCAGCGCCGCGGTGATGTAGGGACCGCTGTCGTGCTCGTTGTGCTTTGGAATCGGCAGCTGCGCCAGCAGATCGACGTCGCGATGCACCACGTCCTGCACCGGGGCGGCGGCAACCTCCACCCAGGGCAGCGGACGGCGAACGGCGTGCTGGAAATGCGGCAGCAGGTCGCGGGTCGGAACGCCCAGCGATTCGGCGATCCAGCTGCGATCGGCGAACAGGTTCGCCACCACCGGAATCGCGTGCTGGCCCGGCGCCGGAAACAGCACAGCGCGCTCGCGTTCGAGCCGCTTCGCCACGGCGGCCAATTCGTCGACCAGGGACAGTCCCTCGCGCGCGACCACGAGCCGGTCCGTCGCGACCAGGTGCTGCAGCCAGCCGCGCAGGTCCGGATGGACGTTGTCGCTGGTCGCGGCCGCGCCGGCCTTCTGTGCCTCCATCGCCTCCTCCGTCGGCTTTTCGTGTCCGCCCGCCACTGTCAGGACAATTCTTCGCGCTTGGCGCCGCGGCTTCGCAATTCCGGCTGCTCGCCCCAGCGGCCCACCACGCCGACATCGATGTCGAACAGATCCAGCGCGCGCCCGACGGTGTGATCCACCATGTCCTCGATGGTGTCCGGCTTGGCATAGAACGCCGGCACCGGCGGCAAGTTGGGACTTGGCGGAAGAACCGCAGATGTGAAGAGTAGGCGTGCCCTAGCCGCAC
>JBKQQE010000121.1:0-18866 GCA_052326245.1 Xanthobacteraceae bacterium
ACTTCGCGGCGGTGGCCCAGGCGGCCGCCGCGACGCCGGCGGCGAGATCGAAGCCGGCGGCCTCGGCGATTTCGAAGGCGTGCTTGGCGGTGTTGGCCGCGGCGATGCGCTGCGCGGTTTCGCCCGACGTGAGCGCGGCGAGAAAACCGAGGTCGACCGCGCCGCGCTTGGAGTGCAGGTCGAGCAGGCCTTGCCCGAGCTTGGTCATCTTGCCCATGCCGCCGGCGATGGTGACGCGCGGCACCGGGTGCTGGCGCAGGTATTTCAGCATGCCGCCGACGAAATCGCCCATGTCGATCAGCGCCTGCTCCGGCAGGCCGCACAGCGCCCTGACCGCGGCCTCCGAGGTCGCGCCGGTGGCGCCGGCCACATGGCTGAGCCCGGCGGCGCGGGCGACGTCGATGCCGCGATGGATCGACGCGATCCAGGCGGCGCAGGAGTAGGGCACGACGATGCCGGTGGTGCCGAGAATGGAAAGCCCGCCGATGATGCCGAGGCGCCCGTTCAGGGTCCGCTCGGCGAGCTTCTCGCCGCCGGGAATCGAGATTTCGACCACGACGTCGCCGCTGCCGCCGAGTTCGGCGGCGGCTTCCGCGATGGCGGTGCCGATGATCCGTCGCGGCATCGGGTTGATGGCGGGCTCGCCCACCGCGAGCGGCAGTCCGGGCCGCGTCACCGTGCCGACGCCGTCGCCGGCGCGGACCACGACGCCCGCGCCCGGCGCGCCGGCGCTGACGCGGGCGATCACCAAAGCGCCGTGGGTCACGTCCGGATCGTCGCCGGCGTCCTTGACGACGCCGGCGCGGGCGAAACCGGCGCCGTGCTCCTGCAGGGCGAGCGCGAAGACGGGACGTTGGCCGCCCGGCAGCAGGATCGAGACCGGATCTGGAAAGCTGCCGCTCAGCAACGCGGTGTAGGCCGCCCGCGCGGCGGCCGCGGCGCAGGCGCCGGTGGTCCAGCCGCGGCGCAAAGGGGGCTTTCGCTCGTCGTCTGCCTCGGTCATGACTTCTGGTACCGCGCTCGCGGCGCCATGCAAGGAGAATTGCGCCCATGAGCGCCCTTGAAGGCATTTCCCTGACGCTGCCGGAATTCGGCCCCGGCGAAGTGTGGCTGGTCGGCTCGGGTCCCGGCGATCCCGGACTGCTGACGCTGTATGCCGTCGACGCGCTGCGGCAGGCCGACGTCATCGTCTATGACGCGCTGGTCAGCGACGAAGTGATGGCGCTGGCCGGCAGCCAGGCGGTGCGCGAGTTCGCCGGCAAGCGCGGCGGCAAGCCTTCCGCGGCCCAGAGCGACATCACCCTGCGGCTGATCGAACTCGCGCGCCAGAACAAGCGGGTGCTGCGCCTGAAGGGCGGTGACCCTTTCGTGTTCGGGCGTGGCGGCGAGGAGGCGCTCGGTCTCGCCAACGCCGGCGTGCCATTCCGCGTGGTGCCGGGACTGACCTCGGGCCTCGCGGGCCTGGCCTATGCCGCGATCCCCGCGACCACCCGCGACACCAACCGCGGCGTCATCCTCGCCACCGGGCATTCGGCGGTGGCCGGCGAGCCGGCGCTCGACTGGGCCGCGGTGGTGCGCACCGGGCTGCCGGTCGTTCTCTATATGGCGATGACGCAGCTCGACAGCATCGTTGCGGCGTGGCTCGCCGCCGGCGCCGCGCCGGACACGCCGGTGGCGATCGTCTCCCAGGCGACCACGCCGAGCCAGCGGGTGCTGGTCACCACGCTCGCGCGCGCCAAGGCCGAGGCCGATGCGAGCGGCTTTGGCGCTCCCGCCATCGTCGCCATCGGCAAGATCGTCGACCTGCACGCGGCGCTGGCGCCGCTGGCGCTGACCATGCGAGGGGGCGCATGAGCCCGCGCGGCCTTCTCGTCGCGGCGCCGCGCTCGGGCAGCGGCAAGACCATGCTGGCGCTCGGGCTGATGCGCGCCTTCGGCGCGCAGGGGCTCGTCGTGACCGGCGCGAAGTCGGGGCCGGACTACATCGATCCGGCGTTCCACGAAGCCGCCACCGGCCGCGCCAGCCTCAACCTGGATTCCTGGGCGATGCAGCCGGCGCTGCTCGGCGCGCTGGCGGCCACCGCGGCAGGCGACAGCGACCTGCTGATTGCGGAAGCCTCCATGGGCCTGTTCGACGGCGTGCCGGCGGAGCCCGGCCGTTCCGGCGCTTCGGCCGATGTCGCCGCCGCCCTCGGCCTGCCGGTGCTGCTGCTGCTCGACGTGTCCGGCCAGGCGCAGTCGGCGGCGGCGATCGTCAAGGGCTGCGCGCTGTACGATCCGCGGGTGCGGATCGCCGGCGTGGTGCTGAACCGGGTCGGCAGTCCGCGTCACCACCGGCTGGTCGCCGAGGCGATCGAGCAGCTCGGGATTGCGGTGATCGGCTCGCTGCCGAAGGCGGCCGACATTGCGCTGCCGGAGCGCCACCTCGGCCTGGTTCAGGCCAGCGAGACGGCCGGCCTGCAGGATCGCCTCGACGTCATCGCGCGCTTCGTCGCCGCCCACGTCGATCTGCCGGCGATCCTGGCGCTCGCCGCGCCGCTTGCCGTCGCGACCGGCGCCGCGCCGCGGGCGTTGCCGCCGCCGGGCCAGCGCATCGCGATCGCGCGCGACGCCGCGTTTTCGTTCCTCTATCCGCACATCCTGATGGGCTGGCGGGGCAGCGGCGCCGAACTCAGTTTCTTCTCGCCGTTGAACGACGAGGCGCCGCATGCGGCCGCCGAGATCTGCTGGCTACCCGGCGGCTATCCCGAGCTGCATGCGGGGCGGCTGGCGGCGGCGGACACTTTCATGGGCGGCCTGCGGCGTTTCGCGCAAAGGCGCGCCGTGCACGGCGAGTGCGGCGGCTACATGGTGCTCGGCGAGGCGCTGACCGATGCCTCCGGCACCGCGCACCGCATGGCCGGCCTGCTGTCGGTGGAGACCAGCTTCGCCGAGCGCAAGATGAACCTCGGCTATCGCGACGCGACGCTGCTGACGGACGGTCCGCTCGGCGCCGCCGGCCGGCGTCTGCGCGGACACGAATTCCACTACGCGCGGGTCGTGGCGCAGGGCGGCGACGCGCCGTTCGCCATGACGCGGGATGCCTACGGCGGCGCGCCCGCGCCGTCCGGCTCCCGGCGCGACCGCGTCAGCGGCACCTTCTTTCACGTCATCGCGGAGGCATCATGAGCGAACCATCTCCCGTGTTCGACGAGGCGTTCCGCGAACGGCTGTCGCAGCTGATGCAGTGGCGCCGCGACGTCCGGCGCTTCAGGACCGATGCGGTGCCGCAACCGCTGATCGACCAGTTGCTCGATCTGGCGCAGCTCTCGCCCTCGGTCGGCAACAGCCAGCCCTGGCGCTTCATCCGCGTCGAGACCCCGGCCAGGCGGCAGGCGATCCGCGACAACTTCCTGCGCTGCAACGCCGAGGCGCTGGCCGAGGTCAAGGGCGAGCGGGCGCTGATCTATGCAAGGCTCAAACTTGCCGGCATCGACGCCGCGCCGCTGCAGCTCGCCGTGTTCTGCGACCATGCGACCACGCAGGGGCACGGGCTCGGCGTCCGCACCATGCCGGAGATGCTCGATTATTCCGTCGCCGGGATGATCTCCTGCCTGTGGCTTGCCGCCCGCGCGGCGGGTCTCGGCCTCGGCTGGGTATCGATCCTCGATCCGGTGGAAGTCGCGACCACCTGCGAGGCGCCCGCCGGTTTCAAGCTGATCGCCTATCTCTGCCTCGGCTGGCCGGAGGAGGAGCATGTCGATCCTGAACTGATGCGCTACGGATGGCAGGACCGTACCTGCGCCGGGCGCGCGGTCCGCTCGGTGTGAGCGCGCAGCGCGATGACAGCACCTGATATCAATCGCCGAATATCCAGCGCCGAGGAAGGGGCCGCAATGGCCGCGCGTGCGGAATCACTGCCTCGGAACGATCAGTCCGGATGGGAGCTTATCGGCTTTCGCGGGCGCATCGCTGCAATCTTCAGCCTCCTGATCGTCGCCAACCTCGCGGCCTGGGTCTGGGCCGTCGTCGCCTTCGCCCATCAACCGGTGCTGATGGCAACCGCGGTGCTGGCCTACAGCCTCGGGCTGCGCCACGCCATCGACGCGGACCACATTGCCGCGATCGACAACGTGACGCGCAAGCTGATGCAGGAGGGAAGGCGGCCGGTCGCGGTCGGCTTCTTCTTTGCGTTGGGGCACTCCAGCGTCGTCGTGCTGGCGTCGATCGCGGTCGCCCTGACCGCCAACGCGGTGACCGACAGATTCGCGGCGTATCGCGCCATCGGCGGCATCCTCGGCACCTCGGCGTCGGCGCTGTTTCTGTTCGCCATCGCGATCGCCAACCTGGTGGTGCTGCGCGGCGTCTACCGGGCGTTTCGCCAGGTCGAGCGCGGCGGCGAGGTCACGGAAGAGCACGTCGACGCGCTGCTGCAGCAGCGTGGCTGGCTGGCGCGGCTGTTCAGGCCGCTGTTCCGGTTCGTCTCCCAGAGCTGGCAGCTGTTTCCGATCGGTCTATTGTTCGCGCTCGGCTTCGATACTGCGAGCGAGATCAGCCTGTTCGGCCTTTCGGCCCAGGCCTCCAATGCGGTCAGTGGCTGGTCGCTGCTGATTTTTCCCGCGCTGTTTGCGGCAGGGATGACGCTGGTGGATACCGCCGACGGCGTGCTGATGCTGGGCGCCTATGGCTGGGCCTATCGCAATCCGGTCCGCAAGCTGTTCTACAACCTGACCATCACGTCGGTCTCCGTGCTGGTGGCGCTGGCGGTCGGCGGCGTCGAGACGCTGGGCCTGGTCGCCAGCCAGCTGCGTCTGGAGGGCGCGTTCTGGAACGCGATCGCCGAGCTGAACGACAACTTCGGCGCGCTCGGCTACGGCATCGTCGCGCTGTTCGTCGCCAGCTGGGGCGCGTCATTGCTGGTGTATCGCGTCAGGGTGCGGCTTGCCCCTCGCTGACAGCCGGCAGTCGACAGCCGGTCCTTGCTCGACTCGCCAATCAGTTGTGTGACAAGGGTCGAAACACGTTTGCCGCGATGACGGATCGCGGGCGCTGGCGACGCGATGCATTTGATATGTGCCGTTTGGTCGTGGCCATTCGCGGAAATAACAGTTCATTAAGCGGCGATGTTTACATTTTGATCACAGTTGGAAGTGTCGCCGCCGCAAGATTCCCGCTCTCGCATTGGCTCCCCGGTGCCGAGCGACGCGACATCATGGCGTCGCCGCCGGTACGGCTAAGCTTGGCTCGACCGTGGTTGTTCGATCGCGAAAGGTAATCTGATGCTGGGTAATCTGCGAATTTCCTCCAAGCTGATGATCATGGTCGCACTGGCGGTCGTCGGCGTCGTTGCGGTGGCCTGCGTCGGTCTTGCGGCGCTGCGGCACAACCTGCTGGAGGATCGCAAGGCCAAGTTGCAGGATCTCGTCGAGGTTGCGCTGCAGGCGGTGGAGATCGACTACGAGACCTCGAAGAAGGCGGGACTGTCCGATGCGGACGCCAAGGAGCGGACCCGCGCCCTGATTCGCCGGCTGCATTTCGGCAGCGACTACTTCTTCGCGACCAGCGCCGACGTGATGACCCAGGCGCACCCCAATCCGAAGGTCGAAGGCAAGAGCATGGCCGACTTCAAGGATCCGGACGGCGTGCCGTTCGCGCGCCAGCAGGTCGAGCTCGTGCACTCCCCCCAGGGCAAGGGCTTCATCTCCTACCGTTTTCCGAAAGCCGGCGGCGACCAGCCGATGGCGAAGATTTCCTACGTGGTCGGGTTCAAGCCCTACGACTGGGCGCTCGGCAGCGGCATCTATCTCGACGACGTCGACGCGATCTTCTGGACGCAGTTGCTGCAGATCGGCGCATTGGTCGGCGTCGGATTGTTGCTCGTCGTCGGCACGTCGCTGGTGCTGACCCGCAGCATCGTCAAGCCGATCACCGGGATGACGCTGGCGATGCGAAAGCTCGCCGCTGGCGATACCGCGGCGGCAATTCCCGCGCGCGAGCGCGGTGACGAGGTTGGCGCCATGGCGCAATCGGTCCAGGTGTTCAAGGACAACATGATCGAGACGGCGAAGCTGCGCGGCGACCAGGACGCGCTGAAAGGGGCCGCCGAAGCCGAGAGGAAGAACCTGTTGAGCCGGACCGCGGACGAATTCCAGCACGGCGTGCGCGCCTCGCTCGACACGTTGACAAAATCCGCGGACAGCATGCGCGCGATGTCGCAGGGCATGTCGTCGACCGCCAAGCAGACGAGCCATCAGGCGTCCACCGTGGCGGTGGCGGCCGGCGAAGCCACCACCAACGTGCAGACCGTCGCGGCGGCGACCGAGGAGCTGTCCTCGTCGGTGAGCGAGATCGGACGGCAGGTGGTGCAGTCGACCCAGATCGCCGCCAAGGCGGTGGCCGAGGCGAACCGGACCAACCTGACGGTGCAGGGGCTGTCGCAGGCGGCGCAGAAGATCGGCGACGTGGTCAAGCTGATCAGCGATATCGCCGAGCAGACCAATCTGCTGGCGCTCAACGCCACCATCGAGGCGGCGCGGGCGGGCGAAGCCGGCCGCGGCTTCGCCGTCGTTGCCAACGAGGTCAAGTCGCTGGCGACCCAGACCGCGAAGGCGACCGAGGAGATCTCGGCCCAGGTCGCCAACATGCAGGGCGTGACCACCGAGGCGGTGCAGGCGATCGAGAGCATCGGCGGCACCATCTCGGCGATCAACGAGATCGCCGCCACCATCGCATCCGCCGTCGAGGAGCAGGGGGCGGCCACCCAGGAGATCGCCCGCAACGTGCAGCAGGCGGCGCAGGGCACCGGGGTGGTGTCGCAGACCATCGCCGGGGTCAATCAGGCGGCAAGCCAGACCGG
Organism: Xanthobacteraceae bacterium; assembly: GCA_052326245.1. GTDB lineage: Bacteria > Pseudomonadota > Alphaproteobacteria > Rhizobiales > Xanthobacteraceae > Bradyrhizobium_A. Next base: position 6,835 of record JBKQQE010000121.1, read on the forward strand.
AACGGTGGCTGACCGCGTGCTGGCGTCGGCGGAAGAGCTCAGCCAGCAGTCGGTGGCGCTGCGCGCCGATGTTGACAACTTCCTCGCCAGGATCCGCGCCGCCTGACCGCAACGGGCGGCCGGCAACGCGACGCCGCGGCTTCTTTGCCGATCTGCGCGGGATGAAGAACATGCAAGCAGCCATGCCACGGGTTTATCTGGCGGGACCGGGCGTGTTTCGGCCGGACGCCAAAGCCTTCGGCCGCGGGCTCCAGGCGAAGTGCGAACGCGCGGGGCTTGCCGGCTGCTTTCCGCTCGACAACGCGGTTGACGGCGATACGCCGCGCGACATCGCGGCGGCGATCCTGCGCGCCAACGTCGATCTGATCGATTCGTCGCGGGCGATCATCGCCGACATCTCGTCGTTCCGGGGCCCGAACATGGATCCGGGCACCGCCTGGGAGATCGGATATGGCGTCGCCAGGGGCCTTCCGGTGTACGCATGGTCGAGCGACCGGACTCACCTTCGCGAACGCACCGAGCGGCATCTCGGCGCGCGCGATCCGTCGCGGCGCGGGCGCGACGCCGACGGCTGGAGCATCGAGGATTTTGGGCTGATCGAGAACCTGATGATCGCGCTGTCGGTCACGTCCCTGCATGGCAGCGAGGACGAAGCCATCCGGGCCTGCGCCGACGCCATCGCCCGGTCGGCTTGACCCGGAAGCGGTGAATTGAATTCAGCGCGGGACCCGCTCCACGGCGATGGCGGTTGCCTCGCCGCCGCCGATGCACAGCGACGCGATGCCCCGCCGCAGGTTGTTGCGTTCCATCGCGTGCAGCAGGGTGACGATGAGCCGGGCCCCGGTCGCGCCGATGGGGTGCCCGAGCGCGCAGGCGCCGCCATTGATATTGAGCTTGTCGCGCGGGATGCCGAGGTCGCGCGCGGCCGCCATCGGCACCACCGCGAACGCCTCGTTGATCTCGAACAGGTCGACGTCGGCGACGGTCCAGCCGACTTTCTCCAGCAGCTTGCGGATGGCGGGGATCGGCGCGGTGGTGAACCATTGCGGCTGCTGGCTGTGGGTCGAATGCCCCTTGATCTCCGCCAGCATCGGCAGGCCCTCGCGTTCCGCCAGCGAGCGCCGCGACAGCACCAGCGCGGCCGCGCCGTCGGCATTGGCGGAGGAGGCGGCGGCGGTGATGGTGCCGTTGGCGCGGAAGGCGGGCTTCAAGGCCGGGACCTTGCCCGGGTCGACCTTCAGCGGGTGCTCGTCGTCGGCGATCATGCGCAGCCCGGATTTCTCCTGAACGCCGATCGGGACGATCTCGCTCCTGAACACGCCACCCTCGACCGCCTTGCGCGCGCGGGTCAGGGTTTCCACCGCGTAGTCGTCCTGGTCCTTGCGGGTGAACTGGTAGGCCTCCGCGGTGGCCTCGCCGAAATCCCCCATCGAGCGCCCGCTCTCGTAGGCGTCTTCCAGGCCGTCGAGCAGCATGTGATCGATGACGCGGTCGTGGCCGACCCGATAGCCGCCCCGCGCCTTGGCCAGCAGGTACGGCGCGTTGGACATGCTTTCCATGCCGCCGGTCACCACCAGCTGGGCGGAGCCGGCGTTGATGATGTCATGGCCGAGCATGGTGGCCTTCATCCCGGAGCCGCAGACCTTGTTGATGGTGGTGGCGCCGGTGGCGTCGGCAAGCCTGGCGCCGCGCGCGGCCTGGCGCGCGGGAGCCTGGCCCTGGCCGGCCGGAAGCACGCAGCCCATGAACACCTCGTCGATGCGTTCCGGCGCGAGCCCCGCGCGTTCCACCGCGGCGCCGATCACATGGGCGCCGAGCTTGTGAGCGGCGAGCGGCGACAACTCGCCCAGGAACCGGCCCAGCGGGGTCCGCGCGGCCGAAACGATGACGACGGGATCGGAAGTGGACATGGCGTGCTCCAGTTGGGGGTGCCGGCAGATCCCGGAAACGCGACCAGCGGGCGAGCCGCTTGCGGGCCCGCGACGGCGAACCGGTCCAGGCGGATTACGTGCATCCTGCGGGCAAAATTGTCAGTTCAGAAATAGAACCTGTCAAGTCCCATGTTGGTGAGCGACCGAGGCGTCAGCATCGGTTCCCATTGTCAGGCCTGCCGCGTGGTCCGGCGCGCCAACGCCGTTGCCGTCGTGCTGCTCTGACGCGCGCATTCGCTCAGGCGGAGCGGCCCGCAGCCCTGGTCCTGGCGGCGCGCGTCTGCTCGGGACGGGCTTGTCGCGCGCCCGGTCCGGGATGAACGCGCACGTCCTTGGCGTTCAGGGGTTCGCCGCATTCGGAGCAGACCATCACCGGGTCGAACATCTTGCCGCAGCCCTTGTGTTCGTGCAGCAGCGGCCTGCCGCGGGAATCGACCATGTGGACGTTGCCCCAATGCACCAGCGACATGATGATCGGATAGAGGTCGAGGCCCTTCTGGGTCAGGATATATTCGTAGCGCTTCGGCGATTCCATGTAGGGGACGCGCCGCAGCACGCCGAGCCGGACCAGCTTCTTCAGCCGTTCCGCCAGCAGGTGACGGGTAATTCCCAGCGCCGCCTGGAAAGCCTCGAACCGGCGCGTGCGGAGGAAGCACTCGCGCAGCACCATCAGGCTCCAGCGGTCGCCGATCACCGCGACGGTGCGGGCCAGCGAGCAGGGCTCTTCGTCAAGGGCATCCCATTTCATCTGTCGCTCCAGTGCTGCGGCCCGCCGGGCCGCAGCTTCCCGCTCCATACATTCTAAATAGGCACTGATGCGGAAACAATGGCGTCGGCGCGGTTTCCGCCGGTCCGCGACCGCATTTCCGGTTCGCGATTGACAGTTCTAAAATAGAACTTTAGCTTCGTCCGGGACGTTGACGCAAGGCCGCCATGCCGCCAGGCCACTAAGCCGCCGCCATCGTCGCCAAAACCACGCCGAGGAGAGCGCCATGACGGTTCCGTTGCGGGTCGAGTTCCAGTTCGATTTCGGAAGCCCGAATGCCTATCTCGCCGAGGTCGCGCTGCCCGGCATCGCGGCACGGACCGGGGTCCCGTTTGACTACGTTCCGGTGCTGCTCGGCGGCGTCTTCAAGGCCACCAACAACCGCTCGCCGGCAGAATCGCTGGTGGGCATCAAGAACAAGGCGGAATATCAGCGGCTGGAGACCGAGCGGTTCATTCGCCGCCACAACGTGACGACATTCAGGATGAATCCGTTCTTTCCCGTCAACACGCTGATGCTGATGCGCGGCGCGGTCGCCGCGAAATTCGAGGGCGTGTTCGAGCCGTATTTCCGCGCGGCGTACCATCACATGTGGGAAGATCCCAAGAAGATGGACGACCCGCAGGTGCTGCGGGCCGCCTTCGCCTCGTCCGGCATCGATATCGACAGGCTGATCGCGCGTGCGCAGCAGGACGACGTCAAGCAGCAGCTGCTGCAGAATACCAACGACGCGGTCGCGCGTGGCGTGTTCGGTTCGCCGACGTTCTTCGTCGGCAGCGAAATGTTTTTCGGCAAGGACCAGCTGCGCGACGTCGAGGAATCGATCGTGGAGCAACTCGCCAGCCTTCAGGCCGGCAGCGCATGAACTTCGCTCCGGGGTTCGCCGGAGCTTTACGCCAAGCCGGTCGGAGCGGCGCGCACATCGCCGTTCGCACAGGAGGAGAACTCGGATGGAAAAGCGCAAAGCAACGGTTGCCGTCGTCGGCGCCGGCGACTTCATCGGCGGCGAGATCGCCAAGAACTTCGCCGCCGAAGGCTTCACCGTGTTCGCCGGCCGCAGGCACGGCGAAAAGCTCGAGCCGCTGATCAGGGAGATCGAGGCGGCGGGCGGCACGGCGTTCGGGCGTTCGCTCGACGCCCGCAAGGAAGACGAAGTGGTCAAGTTTATCGCCGACGCGGATGCCCATGCGCCGCTGGAGGTCTGCATCTTCAATGTCGGCGCCAACGTCAATTTCCCGATCGTCGAGACCACCGAGCGGGTGTTCCGCAAGGTCTGGGAAATGGCGTGCTACGCCGGCTTCCTCGCCGGCCGCGAGGCGGCCCGGGCGATGCTGAAGCGCGGCAAGGGCAACATCTTCTTCACCGGCGCCACCGCGAGCCTGCGCGGCGGCAAGGGATTCGCGGCCTTCGCCAGCGCCAAGTTCGGGCTGCGCGCGGTGGCCCAGTCGATGGCCCGCGAACTCGGTCCGCAGAACATCCACGTCGCCCACCTGATCATCGATTCCAGCGTCGACACCGAATGGGTGCGCAATCTCATCGCCAGCCGGGAAGGGCCGCAGGCGATGGAAAATCTCGACCCCAACCGCCTGATGCGTCCCGCCGCGGTGGCGGAAGCCTATTGGCAGCTCTACCAGCAGCCGCGCGATGCCTGGTCGTTCGAGCACGAGATCCGGCCGTTCGGCGAGAAATGGTAGCAGCGGCCCGCGCGCAGCGGCGTCACATCGAGCCCCGGCGCGGCGCGCGCCGAGGGCTCGGCCGCGCCTTCGGTCTGGCGAGGCGGCGGGGCTTGCGCGCGCCGGCAGGTCGCGGCGGCGAGGGGGCGGCCGTCTCGCCGAACGCGTCGGTGACGAGGGCGCGCAGCCATCGGTTGACGGGGTCGTTGTTGACGCGAAGGCTCCAGTGCTGCGCGACCGTGATGCGCGGCAGCTCGATCGGCGGGGTGTGCAGCTGCAGCCCCGGGTAGCGGGCAAATGCCACCGCGGCGGAGTGCGGCACGGTTGCGACCAGGTCCGAATTGGCCACGATCATTGGCACCGCGAGCATGTGCGGCACCGACACCAGCACGCGGCGCGCCAGCCGCTTGTCCTTGAGAAAGCGCTCGAGGTGTTCCTCGACCCTTCCCTCCGAGGTCACCACCACGTGGGATTCCGCCAGGAAATCCGCGAGCGCGATGCGGTCGCGACGCAGGCGGGGATGACCGGCCGCGGCGAGGCAGCGAAAGCCGCGTTCGAACAGGCCGGCCTGCGCGAGGCCGGCGCCGGCGAGGTCCGGGAAATGGCCGATGGCGAGATCGACGGAGCCGTCGTCGAGCGCCCCGGCAAGCGCGCGCGGCGTCATCGACACGGTCGTGACGTTGCAGTGCGGCGCTTCCCGCCGCAGCCGCTCGACCAGGCGCGGCAGGAATACCATCTCGCCGACGTCCGACATGCAGAACGTGAACACGCGCGCTACGGTTCGCGGCTCGAACGGCACCGCGGCTCCGAGCTCGGTGCGCAGCAGCGCCATGATGCGACGCGAACTGGCCGCGATCTCGCCGGCCCGCGGCGTCGGCCGCATGCCGTGCGCGGTGCGCACGAACAGCTCGTCGCCGAAGGCCGCGCGCAGGCGCCCCAGCGCATGACTGATCGCCGGTTGGCTGAGGCCGAGCGCCTCGCCGGCGGCCGTCAGGCTGCCAAGGCGATGGATCGCTTCGAGCATCGTCAGCAGGCGGATGTCGAGACGGGCGGGGTCCAGGGCACGCTCTCCGTGTTATAAATTTTGTCGATATCATAGATTACGTATTTTCATTTTGCGAATGTGGGGTTCTGCGCCACAAACGGCGCGCGCTGCGAACCCGTTGCAACAACCGAAGGCCGCCATGACCGCCAACCAGCTTCCGATCGTCATCACCGGCGCCGGCATCGGCGGCCTCACCACCGCGCTGGCGCTGTTGCAGCGCGGCATCGACGTGGTCGTGCTCGAGCAGGCGCAGGAGCTGCGCGAGGTCGGCGCCGGACTTCAGATCAGCCCCAACGGCACACGGGTGCTGTCGTCGCTCGGACTTGACGCCGCCATGGGCGAGGTCGCCGTGGTGCCGCAGGCCAAGGAAATCCGGCTCTGGAACAGCGGCGAAACCTGGCCGCTGTTCGACCTCGGCGCCAGCGCGGTCGCGGACTACGGCTACCCCTATTTGATGTTCCATCGCGGCGATCTGCAATTGATGCTGGCGGACGCGGTGAGGCAACGGCACCCCGGCGTGATCCGCCTCGGCGCCGTGGTGACGGACGTCATCGACGGGCCGGACCGTGCCGAACTGGTGCTCGCGTCGGGCGAGCGGGTGCCGGCCCGCGCGGTGGTGGGCGCGGACGGCGTGCATTCGCGCCTGCGCACCAAGCTGTTTGGCGCCCCGACGCCGGTCTTCACCGGCTGCGTTGCCTGGCGCGGCACGGTGCCCGCCGAGCGGCTGCCGCCGCACATGCGCCGGCCGGTCGGGGCCAACTGGGTCGGGCCCCGGCGCCACGTGGTCACCTATCCGCTGCGGCGCGGCGAGCTGATGAATTTCGTCGGCGTGGTCGAGCGCGAGGGCTGGGAGACTGAGTCCTGGACCGAACGCGGCAGCCACGACGAATGCGCGGCGGATTTCGCCGGCTGGCACGCCGACGTCCAGGCGCTGATCGACAACATCGACGTGCACTACCGCTGGGCGCTGATGAGCCGCGCGCCGATCGCGCGCTGGTCGTCCGGCCGCGTCGTCCTGCTCGGCGATGCCGCCCATCCGACGCTGCCGTTCATGGCGCAGGGCGCGGTGATGGCGATCGAGGATGCCGTGGTGCTGGCGCGCTCGTTCGAGATGTTCGGCGCCGACCATGCCGCCGCCATCGCCGCCTACGAGGTGGCCCGCGTGGCGCGCGCCAATCGCTGCGTCAGCCTGGCCGACCGCAATCGCAAGATCTTCCACGACGACAGGCTGATCGACCGCGACGACGCCCGTCGCTACGTTGCCACGCAATGGAGCGAGGAAAAGGTGCGCGAACGCTACCACTGGCTGTTCTGCTATGATGCCGTCCACGGCGCGATCGGGCAGGCCGGCGAAGCGCAACAACCATAACAACGCACACGGGAGGAATGTGGATGAAGAAGGACCTGCGGGGCCTGATCGAGGCGGCTGGCAACGGGCGCTTCCATCTCGTCCTGTTGCTGCTGTGCGGCTCGCTGCTGTTCATGGACGGTTTCGATACCCAGGCGATCGGCTACGTCGCGCCCGCGCTGCTGGCGGACTGGGGTATCGCGCGCGCGGCGCTGGGACCGATCTTCAGCGCCGGCCTCGCGGGGCTGATGCTCGGAGCCTTCATTCTCGGGCCGGTCGCCGATCGCTTCGGCCGCAAGTCGACCTTGTGCTTCTGTGCGCTGGTGTTCGGGATCTTCAGCCTGGCCTGCGCGGCGGCGGCGTCGGTCGAACAGCTGATCCTGTTTCGCCTGCTCGCGGGGCTCGGCCTCGGCGGCGCGATGCCGGCCGGAATCGCGCTGATGACCGAGTTTTCGCCCGATCGCGTGCGTGGCCGCAACGTCACCGCGGTGGTCTGCTGCTTTTCGATCGGCGCCGCCGTCGGCGGCTTTCTCACCGCGGAGATTCTGCCGCATTTCGGCTGGCGCGCGGTGTTCGTGCTCGGCGGCGCGGTGCCGTTGCTGCTGCTGCCCGTGGTCTATGCGGTGATGCCGGAATCGCTGCGCTTCCTGGCGTTGCGCGACCCGCGGCACCCGGCGATCGCGCGGACGCTGCGCCGCCTTGATCCGCGCTTGGTGGTCGATGCCGACACCGAGTTCGTCGTCAACGGCGAGGAGTCCCACGGCAGCCGCTCGCCGCTGGCGCTGCTGGCGGAAGGGCGCGCGCCGATCACGGCGCTGGTCTGGATCGGGTTCTTCCTGAACCTGATCGTGCTGTATTTTCTGTCCAACTACCTGCCGACGGTGCTCAGCGCCGACGGCGTTGCGGTCGCCGACGCGGTGCGCGCGACCGCGATCTACCAGGTCGGCGGCCTGATTGGCGCGCTCACCATCGGCTGGCTGATGGATCGGGTCCGGGCGCCGCCGCTGCTCGGCTTCGTGGTCGCCGCGTCGGTGGCCTTCATTGCGCTGATCCATGCCGCCCACGCCGATTTCACCCTGATCGCACTGGGCGCTTTCGGCGCCGGCTTCTGCGTGGTCGGCGGCCAGATCGGCGCCAACGCCTATGTGGGGGCGATCTACCCCACCGCGATCCGCTCCACCGGCGTGGCCTGGGCGCTGGGCGTCGGCCGGTTCGGCTCGGTGCTGGGCCCGCTATTGGTCACCGTGTTGCTGGGTTTCGGATGGTCGATGCCGTCGGTGCTGCTCGCGGCCGGCGCGCCGGCGGCCTGCGCCGGCCTCGCGCTCTACGCCTCCGGCCTGCTGGGCCCGCGGCGGCGCGGCGACACGCGGGTTTGGACCCACTGATCGCGCCGGTCGTCGCCGCGCGCGATCGCAATCAGGCTTGACCCTTTGCAACCGGGGTGGCGGATTGCTCGCCCCGCCGCAGCGACTGCATGAATTCGCTGCTGCGCAGCCAGTTGCCGGTCTTGCGCAGTCCCCCAAACGGGAAAAAGTGGAAGCCGGCGATTTCCGCCGTCCGGCCGTCGCGCTCCGCGCTCAGCTCGCGCAGCACATCGTCCGGCTCGGTGTCGATCATCAGCCGCCCGAAGCGGCCGATCTTGTTCCGCAGCGATCGAATCGAGGTGCCGACGCCGCAACGCAACGCGAATTTCAGCAGGATCGCGGGCGTCGCCGGGCCGGCGAGGCCCACGATCACGGGCACGTCGACGCCGCCGGCGCGGATCGCCTGAATCCAGTCGAGGATCGGCGCGCCCTCGAAACAGAACTGCGAGATGATGTTGATCCGGACGCCGGCGCCCCGCGCCCAGTCGCGCCGGGCCAGCAGCTCCGCGACGGCGTCCCTGTCGTTGAGGTAGGGGTGGCCTTCGGGATGTCCGGCAACGCTGACGGTCCCGATGCCGTGCGCCTCGATCGATCCGCTCATGCAGATGTCGAGGCTCGACCTGAACGGGCCGCGCTGACCGGAGACGTCGCCGGCGACAATGACGACGCGCGACACGTCGGCCTCGCCGCGCGCCCGCGCCAGAAAGTCGTCGAGCATTTGCCGTGACGCCATTTCGCGGGCCGAGATGTGCGGAACGGGGTTGAAGCCGGCCCGTCGCACGTCGGCCGCTGTCGCGGTGTTGTGGCGGTAGTCGTCGCCCGGCAGGAACGTGATCGTGACGTCGGTGCCCGGTGCGAAGGTATCGCGCAATTCCTCGACCTGGCGCCCGCCTGAGGAAATCTCGACGGAGGCCGACGACAGCAGCGCGGGCAGGTCAGGGGCGGTGCGGTTCATCGGCTGACCACTCACAGGCGGCGACGCGAAATCACGTAGGTTTCATCGTTGAACCACAGCCCGCCGTGCTTCTTCAGCACCTGGTCGGTGGCCTCCAGGTAGCGGGCGCCGCGAACCGCTTCCGACAAGCGCTGGTCCTCGATCTGGGCGACATAGATGGCGGCATTCCAGGCGGCGAGCAGGGTCGACGTTCCGATCGGCCCGCTGACTTCATCGGGAAGCGTGTGCATGTGATACTGGAAGATTGAACGGGCGTCGGAGGAGGCGCCGAAATTATAGTGCCGGGCGGCCGTCCCCAGTTCGTGCTTGACCTGTCGCAGGATGGCGTGGCGATCGGAAGTAAAGGGATTTTCGCCCGGCCAGACGCCCTCGATGATCTCGAGCCCCGGGTCGTGTCCGTGCGAATGGATGCCGATCAGCCGGCCGCCGGGCCGCAGCGCGCGGGCGAGTGGCGCCACCACCTTGGACGCCTTGAACTCGACGGTGGCGCGCGCACGATAGGGCTGCGACGCGATGACGAGATCGTAGTCGGCCATCACCCGGCCCGGTCGCGGCATGATCGGATCGAGCAGGAAGGAATGATCCTCCCGCCGCACGGTCAGGATGATCGGCCTGAGATAGACCGGATTGCCGGTCGTGGGATTGATCCCGGCGCGCCAGTTCTCGGCGAGAAATCCTTCCAGCTCGCCGATCTGCCTGGCGAAGCCGTCGGCAGTGTTGCCCGACAGGGTAACGCCCTTCCAGATCAGGCTCTGCGCGGCGGTGGTGGACCGCGGGGTCAGCCAGGGCGCCTCCGCGTAGTACAGGTTGGTGAGCACGAGCACGGTGGCCGGATGCTCGAACAGGCGATCCGCCATCTTCTCGAGCGTCATCCTGATGTCTTCGTAGCTGATCTCCTTGGCGACCACGTAGAGCGGCATGTTCGGAAACCGGGCGTGGAGCGAGCGCATCACCCGCGACAGCACGGTGCCGTCGCCGACCCCGGCATCGAACAGCCGCAGCGCCGGCGGCGCCGGCTGCAGGTGGCCGATCTCGAGCGCGACCCGGTTCGCGATCTCGGTCTTCTCGCTGCATGTGGAGACGAACAGCAGATACTTCTGCCGGTTGTCGAAAAAGCGGAAACCTGCCGGCTGAATGTCATGGGCCGGTTTCGCGCCGTTGCCCGCCTTTGCCGCTGATTTCGGCGTCTGCCGCGGCAGATGCCGGTTCTCGGACAAGTAGGCCTGCACCTTGTCCAGCGTGCCGGTGGTGATCCTGGCGCCGTCGCGCAGCCGCGAGACCAGCTTGCCGTCGTTGACGACACGGCGGCCGAAGGTCGACTCCGCGGTCTGCGTGTCGCGGCAGTAGTCCCGGATCTGCCCGAGGATGAGCTCTGTCGTTGTGGCTTTCGGCTGACGCTCGGCCGGCGACATGCTGAGCCTCCACGCTTCCTGCCCGCGACGTCCATCAAGCGACAGGCTCCTACGCCCGTCAAGCACAATCGAAATGGGCAATCCGAATGGGCACATGCCCATCCGGAGCGACGGAGAGTGGGCGCGAACGGGCTGCGATGATGAGCGCGGCTCTGGCTTGCGGCATCGCCCCAAACGCGCCGCCCATTGCGATGATGCGTTGCAAGATCCGGCCGCTATCGGTTGCATGCGGACTGGATTGCGCGTCGGCGTTTCGCCGGCGCGCCGCAACGACGCGGAGGCGTGGCGCCGCGGCTTGCCTGACCGATGTTCGCGGCTGCAGCTGGCCGCCAGGTCTCGCGGGACCGCGCCGGCGATTGGAATCCCGATTATGCAATCTGAAATTCCTATGAATGAATCCGCGCAACAGCTACCGCAATGCGAAAATCGACGGCGGAGTCGCGGACGCGCGCGCAACGCAGAGCAGCCGCGACGGCTGCAGCGTCGCACCCGGGCGGTTTCAACTTGTCAACTGAAGTCGATCGGATCAGATTGAGGCGCTTTCAGGCGAGCATTTGACAAGCGTCCGTTGACTTCAAACCAAATCCGTTGACTTCAAACCAAAAAGAACAGCAGGGGGAGACAAATGGGTAGACTTGCTATCGCAAGCGCCGCGTTGCTCGGCGTTGCCGGCTTTCTCGCATCACCCGTCGCCGCGCAGGAAACCAAACAAGACGCCAAGCCGATGTCGGGCCAGGCGATGGTTTCGCCGGTGACGCAGGAGCAGCTCAACGCGGCAGCCAAGGATGCCAAGAATTTTCTGCTCACCAACGGCAACTATGAGCAGACGCGTTTCTATCCGGCCAAGCAGATCGATCGCGCCAACGTAAAGAACCTGCACGTGGCGTGGATCTTCCAGACCGACGTCAAGGAATCGCTCGAGACCTCGCCGATCGTCGTCGACGGCGTGATGTTCGTCACCACGTCGTTCAGCCATGTCTATGCGCTCGACGCCAAGACCGGCGAACAGCTCTGGCACTACAAGCACAAGATGGGACCGGTCACGACCTATTGCTGCGGTCCCAACAATCGCGGCGTTCAGGTGCTCGGCGACCGCGTCTACCTGGCCACGCTCGACTCCAAGCTGGTGGCGCTGAACGCCAAGACCGGCGACGTGGTCTGGCAGAGCGACATCGCCGATCCGGAACTCGGATACAGCGAGACGATGGCGCCGACGGTGATCAAGGACAAGGTGCTGATCGGCACCAACGGCGGCGAATACGGCATCCGCGGTTTTCTGAAAGCCTATGACGCCAAGACCGGCAAGCTGCTGTGGACCTTCCTGACGATTCCGGAGAGTTCGGTCGGCGTGTGGGCGACCAAGGACGCCACCGGCCGCGACATGCACCGCGACATCGCGGCGGAAAAGGAGCAACTCGCCAAGACCGGCGATCCCGCGAAGACCCTGGGCGGCGGCGTGTGGCAGAACCCGTCGATCGACCTTGCGAACAAGCGCATTTATTTCGTCGTCGGCAATCCGTCTCCGGACCTCGACGGTG
>JBKQQE010000122.1:0-2873 GCA_052326245.1 Xanthobacteraceae bacterium
GCTAGTACCTGTTTCCGAAGTTCGCGAGTCGCTTGCTGCACGTTCCCGACACGAACTTCGGAAACAAAAGGGTACTAGAATCCTGGATTTGCTAGTGCCCTTTGCTTTTCGAAGTTCGTGTCAGAGCTTGCCGCGATGTATCACGAACTTCGAAGAGCGGGCACTAGCGCGCGGCTTGTTACTGCGGCGGAGCCGCCGGGCGTGACGCTGCCGCGGGCGCGAACGCCGGCGGCACGGCGATATCGCCGGTGCCGTCGCCGGCGTCAAGCCCGGCGAGGCCGACGTCGCGCATGCTGATGACGCCGATCAGCCCGTGTTCGTCGATCACCGGCAGGTGGCGGATGTGATGCTGCGACATCAGGCGCCGCGCCTGGTCCAGCGTGTCGGAGGAGCGGCAGGAGATCAGCCGCTGCACCGAGATCAGCTCCGAGACCTGCTTCGCAAGCCCGGCCGCGCCGTGGCGGGCGACGGCGCCGACCACGTCGCGCTCGGTGACCATGCCGACGGCGACAATGCCCTCGGTGTCGCAGTCGTCCTTCACCACCAGCGCGCTGATGTCTTCCCGCCGCAGCAGTCTTGCTGCGGTCTCCACCGTTTCGAACATGCGGATGGTCACGACGCGGCTCGACTTCTTCCGCCGCAGGATATCGCTGACGTTCATTTGCGGGCTCCCTGGCTGCTGGTTCGGCCCACGCGGGCACGGCCGCTTCGTGCGGTCCGGAGCAAAGTCTGGTATACATTATACCAATAGTCAACCGGATTCCGCGGCGGCTGTCTGGAAAAACTGGTGCCGCCGACCGCACAACGCAATGCCGCCGCGCGGCGGAAAACGCGCGGCGGCGAATGCGGAGGGGAACCGCTACCGCTTTACGCGGCCTTGGTGGTCTGCACCTGGGGCGCCGTGGCCGGATCCTGGTGGCCGAGGATGAAGGCGCGGCGCATCGGCTTCACCACCACCAGCGCGACCAGCGCGGCGGTGGCGTTCAGCGTCACGGCGACGATGAACACGGCGTGCCAGCCGTAGGTTGCCGCCAGCACGCTCGCCAGCGGCACCAGCAGCGAGGCGGTGCCCTTGGCGGTGTAGAGCATGCCGGCATTGGTGGCGGCGAATTTGGCGCCGAAGGTGTCGCCGCAGGTGGCGGGGAACAGGCTGTAGATCTCGCCGAACACCGCGAAATAGACCGCGGTCGACAGCACGAACACCACCGGGTTGTGGCCGTAATTGGCCAGCGTCAGCAGCATCGCGGCGGCGGTGGAGAAGGCGATCACCATGGTGTTCTCGCGGCCGATCTGGTCGGAGACCCAGCCGAAGAACGGCCGGCCGAAGCCGTCGAAGATGCGGTCGAGCGAGATTGCGAAGGTCAATGCCGCCATCTGGAAGCCAATCAGGCTGACCGGCACGGTGGCGATCTTGTAGTCGTTGGCCATCGGCGCGAGCTGCGCCGCGGTCATCAGCCCGCCGGCGGCCACCATCACGAACACCAGGTAGAGCACCCAGAAGATCGGCTGGCGCAGCACCTGCGACGGCGCGAAGTCGACCTTGGTCTGCGGCAGGTTGAGCTGCTTGCGGCGCATCGGCATCGGCCGCGCCGGCGGCCGCAGCAGCTGCGCCAGCACCAGCACGACGATGCCCTGGCCGAGACCGAAGACCAGGAATGCCTTCTGGTAGCCGCTCGCCGCGATCATCGCCGCGATCGGCACCACGGTGAGCGCGGCGCCGGCGCCGAAGCCCGCGGCGGTCGCGCCCGCCGCCAGTCCGCGGCGGTCGGGAAACCACTTCAGGGCGTTGCCGACGCAGGTGCCGTACACCGAGCCGGCGCCGATGCCGGCGATCACGGCGGCGAGATAGAGCAGCACCAGCGACGACGCGTAGGCGTTCAGCACCCAGGCAATGGCGATCATGACGCCGCCGAAGGTGACGACGAGCCGCGGGCCGTAGCGATCGACGAACCACGCCTCCACCGGCACCAGCCAGGTCTCGGTGACGACGAAGATGGTGAAGGCGAGCTGGATCGCCGGACGTCCCCAGCTGAACTTGGCGTTGATGGGATCGACGAACAGGGTCCAGCCATATTGCAGGTTGGCGATCATCGCCATGCAGACGATGCCCATGGTGAGCTGGAGCCAGCGGACATAATTGGCCTGGGCGGGCGCGGGCGATTGCAGGTCGGCGCTCATGAATCCTCCTGGCGCGCCTTTTGAGCCTCGAGGAGCCCGCGCTGCCGGAACCAACTCTGGTATGTCAAATGCCAGTTGGCAAGCGAAGATTGCATGGGGGCGATGCCGCACCCCTGCCGCACCTCGGCTTACGGCCGCAGCAGCCGGCAAGAACAAGGGTCCCGCCAGGACGGGACCCCAAGGGAAATCATGGGAAAACGAGGGATAACAACGGAGGACAAGGCAGAAGATGAGCCGGACCAAGCCTTAAGCGGCGCTGCGCGCCGCGGTCCGGGCGTGCAATCAGGCCCGTCGTCCCCCGCCGCGCCGGGCGCGGCCGACTTACGAAAACTTCAGCGCGATCAAAGGCCGGGGTAGGCCACGTCGCCGTTACGGGCGGCGATCAGCGCGATGCTGTCGAGAATTCCGGCGGCCGCTTTGAAAAACCGGCCAAACAGGCTCTGGGAGGGGATGCGGGCAAGCGTGGCAGAGTGCGACATGACGTTTCCTGCGATCGGTTCGATGGCGATGCTGAGGCGCTGCAGAATTGCGGCGTCATCGGCAGATGCCCCTGATTAATGTATACCAGATGCCAACGGCAACCCCGATTTCCGCATAGCAGCATTTTTCCTGCCGCAGTGCATCATCGGTCATTGGAACCAGCCTAGTGTGGTGGATTTGACATTCGCTTCAGTATTGCCGCGAACTCTCCAAGC
>JBKQQE010000123.1:0-3342 GCA_052326245.1 Xanthobacteraceae bacterium
CCACTCCACTAGCGCGCATCGACCGGCGGCGTGAGCAGATAACCCAGCCCGCGCACGGTCTGGATGATGTCGACATCCAGTTTCTTGCGAATCCGCCCGACGAACACCTCGATCGTATTGGAGTCGCGATCAAAGTCCTGGTCGTACAAATGCTCGACCAGTTCGGTGCGGGAAACCACGCGGCCGGCATGATGCATCAGGTAGGCGAGAAGCCGGTACTCGTGCGATGTCATCTTGATCGGATTGCCGTCCACGCTGACGCGGCCGGTGCGGGTGTCGAGCCTGACCGGGCCGCAGCTGAGTTCACTCTGGGCATGTCCTGTCGCGCGGCGCAACAACGCCCGGACGCGGGCAAGGATTTCCTCCAGATGGAAGGGCTTTGGCACGTAGTCGTCGGCTCCGGCATCGAATCCCTGGACCTTGTCGCTCCAGCGATCGCGGGCGGTCAGAATCAGGACCGGCATGGTCCGGCCGTTGCGGCGCCAGGCTTCGAGGACGGAAATCCCGTCCATTTTCGGCAGACCGATGTCGAGCACGACCGCGTCGTAGGGTTCGGTATCACCCAGGAAGTGGCCTTCCTCGCCGTCGAAGGCCCGATCGACAACGTAGCCTGCATCGGTCAAGGCGGTGGTGAGCTGGCGATTGAGATCTGGATCATCCTCAACGACGAGAAGGCGCACGGTCCGCTCCGATCTTCATGAACACGACTTGCATGAACATGGCCTCCAATGCCGTGAATGACGGATGAACGACGCCAGTTGGCAATATTACATTTTTGTCACGCTCGTCCCGCGGCAGGTCCCGACGCCCGGTCCCGCCGGTCGGGGGGCCCCGAATCGGCTTCGCCGCCATCTTACGACGCGGCGGGGTCGATCAACACGAGCCGGCGAAACCGCGCTCTACGCGCCGCGGCCAGCGCGCGGTTTCGGCGCCTCGCCCAGCGGACGCTCCTGCATCGCGGCAACCGCCAACGCGCCAATGCCCAGCAGGATCGCTGCCGCGAGAAAGACGTAACGGAAGGCAGCGACCATGTCGACGCTCGGCGTCGACGTGAGATCGAGCTGGTCCAGCGACGACGTCACGCCGCCGAGCGCCGCGAGCAGGATCGCCGTGAACAGTGCGACCGCCACCGCCGCCATCAGCGATCGAAAGAAATTCATCGCCCCGGTCACGGTGCCGACCACGTGGCGGGCAACCGCCGACTGCACCGACACCACCGTCACCGGAAACGTGGTGCCGAGGCCGAGCGCCGCGACCGACAGCAGCACCAGCAGTTGCCACAGCGGCAGCGGCGTCACGGCAGCCAGCAGCGCCGATGCAAACGCGCCCAGCGACAGGCCGACCACGGCGATCCACTTGTACCGCTTCATGTGCATCATCACCCGACCGGCCGCCGTCGCGCCGGGCACCGACAGCGCAACGATCGGGATCAGCGCCAGGCCGGCCTCGCTGGCGCTGAGGTGGTAGACCGACTCGTAGTAGATCGGCAGATGCACCGTCAGGCCGACCATCGTGCCGATGGCGCAGGCGGCCGCGGTGAACGCCAATGGCACCACCGGCCCCGTCAGCAACGGAAGCGGCAGGAACGGCTCGGCGACGCGGCGGGCGCGGCGCACGAAGATGCCCGCGAGCAGCAGCGCCAGACCGAGCAGCACGAGCAGCGGCGGCGAGCGCCAGGGCAGCGCATTTCCGCCCCAGGTCAGCACCAGCAGGAACGCCATCGCCGCCGCCATCAGCAACAGCCCGCCGACCCAGTCGAGCTTGCGCGGCCGGTGGTGGACGGGAAGCTTCCTCATCCTCGGCAGCAGCACGGCGAAGGCCAGCAGCACCAGCGGCACGTTGATCCAGAAGATCACCGACCAGTGCAGGTGTTCGGCAATGGCGCCGCCCAGCACGGGGCCGCCGACGCCGGCCGTCACCCACACCATGCTGAAAAAGGCCTGGTAGCGGGCGCGTTCGCGGGGCGCGATGAGGTCTGCCAGCACGGTCTGCACCAGCGGCAGAATCCCGCCTCCGCCCAACCCCTGCAGGAAGCGGGCAAGAACCAGCACCAGAATGTTCGGCGCCGCCGCGCAGGCAATCGATCCGGCCAGGAACAATCCCAGAGCCGCTATCATCATGGCGCGGCGGCCGTAGACGTCGCTCAGCGAACCGAACACCGGGGCGACCGCGGTCGATGACAACAGATAGGCCGTGATCACCCACGACAGATCGGACACGTTCCTGAATTGACGACCGATCGTCGGCAACGCCGTCGCCACGATGGTCTGATCAAGCGCGGTCAGGAACATCGCCACCATCAGACTGAGAACGATGGCGCGCACCTCGGCGTGGGTCAGGGCATGCGGGGCCGGCGCTGCGACGGATTCAGGCGGGATGGCCGCTCCGGACTCGATGTCGATGTCCGGCTCGACATCAGCCGCGCGGACGCCCGGTCCAGGCGCCTCCGCGTCGGCGACGGGATTTGCCGCCAAGCCAACGGCCTCCGCAGGAGCGGGGCTTTCTCGTAGCAGATTGTCCATGAAACTCCCGGAGCGCGCGCATCGGCGCGCCGACGACGACCGTGCCCCCTGTAGCAGGCGCAAGGCCCGGGAATAAGACGCACCGGCGCATGGCCCTGCGCCGCGCCAGCATCACAGCCGTCGCGCCGCAGGTCGGAACGCGCGCAGGATTTAGGACTTGGGCCGCGTTCTGCCGCGCGCCAGTTTCGGCAGCATGGCGGGCCAGCGCACGATGTGATCCTCCAGGTCGGCGTCGGCGACGTCATCCTCGCTGGCTTCCACGCGGCCTCGCACGGACACCCCGGCTTCGTGAACGGTGTCGGGACTGCCGGAAACCAGCGGGTGCCACCAGTAGAGATCGCGCCCTTCGGCAACCAGGCGATAGCCGCAACTGGGCGGCAGCCAGTTCAGGGTCCGGACGTTTTCAGGCGTCAGTCGCACGCAATCCGGAACCTTAGCCGAGCGGTTCGGGTAGTCCCTGCAGGCGCAGCTGCCCGAATCGAGCAGCGTGCAGGACACATGGGTGAAATAGATCTTGCCGGTATCCTCGTCTTCGAGCTTTTCCAGGCAGCAGCGCGCGCAGCCGTCGCATAGGCTTTCCCATTCGGCGTCGGACATCTCCTCCAACGTCTTGGTTTTCCAAAATAATTCGCCTGTTTGCGACGACGAGGCGGGTCGTTCTGCCATGATGATTCTAACCGTTGATGCCGAGATCTGCGGAATTTAGTCGCTAGTGGTCCGATTCCAACATTTGCATCCCATCTCAGCCGGCGTTTTGCAAATGTTGGAATCAAAGGACCACTAGCTAAGTTAAAGTAGCTAGTGGAGTTTTGGATTTGAC
>JBKQQE010000124.1:0-7162 GCA_052326245.1 Xanthobacteraceae bacterium
GTAATAGATCCCGGGCGCGCCGAACGGATTGGTGTCGGGGGGGAGGCGCCGCCGCGGCGGGGCGCCGGCAATGCTTCCCGCCAGCGCCGCCGGCACCGGAGAGAAATTCGCGGTCGAGGACGGCGGCGGGGTCAGCTTCGGCGGTCCCGACGGCAGCGGCCCACGCGGCGGCGGCGGCAACGCCGCGTTGTTGATCGGCGCCGCAGCGCTGCCCGGACCGGTGGTGCCGCCGGCGCCGGGCCTGGCGGGCGGTTTGGTCCTGGCGCTCTTCTTGCGGCCGAACGAATCGTAGCCGGTGCCGGCCGCGCCGGATCCGGGCGGTGAGCCGTAGATCTGATCCGCGCCGAACCGCGAGGGCACGGACATCCCCCCCTGGTCGTCCCGCACCACGCCGGGCGCCGGGCTTGCCTGGGCGACCGCGCTCAACGGCGATTGCCTCGGCGCGAAACCTCCGGGGGCGGGATTGAACAGATCGTCGGTCAGGGACTGGGCCGCCGCGGAAGAGGCCATCCCCAGGACAAGGCACAGCGGCAGCGCGCGCGGCAGGCGCGCTCGCCGGCGGCGGGCCGTCCGCAAGCCCCTCCCCTGCCCTTCGGGATCCACAAATAACTCCGCATCTTCAGATACTTGGCGACGCCCGACGACAACGCACCGGGACACCGTCGTTAACGGAGTTAAAACAAGTATGGTTAACGGCCCGTTGAGACCGGCGCGTCGCCTTGGCCGGCATGGCGTGCTAGTATCCCCGTTTCAGAAGTTCGCGAGCCGAACTGCGGCGAACTCAGTTCGCGAACTTCTGAAACGAAGGGGTACTAGAATCATAAATTTGCTAGTGCCCTTTGCTTTCCGAAGTTCGTTCGCGAACGTGCCGCAACATTTCACGAACTTCGGAAAGCGGGCACTAGACAGCCGGCAACCCAGTTGGACCCCCATGAAGCAACCGAAACCGCGCGCCGCAGCCCCCGTGAGCCCCGAAGCACCGGCGATCGCCTCGGCGCTGCGCACGCTGGACGCCGAGGCCAGCGGCGTGACCGCGCTGGCAACGGCGCTGCAGAACGGGCTCGGCGCGCCGTTCGCCGCGGCGGTGGAGCTGATCCGCGGCGCGCGCGGCCGGGTGATCGTCTCCGGCCTCGGCAAATCCGGTCACATCGGCCGCAAGCTCGCCGCGACGCTGGCCTCCACCGGCACGCCGGCGTTCTTCGTCCATGCCGCGGAAGCCAGCCACGGCGACCTCGGCATGATCACCGCCGACGACGTCATCATCGCGCTGTCGTGGTCGGGCGAGACCGCCGAACTCACCAACCTCATCAATTACTCGCGCCGTTTTCGCATCGGCCTGATCGCGGTGACGGCGGAGGCGGAGTCGACGCTGGGCACCGCGGCGGATATCTGTCTCGCGCTGCCCAAGGCCCGCGAGGCCTGTCCGCACAATCTGGCGCCGACCACCTCGTCGCTGATGCAGCTTGCGCTCGGCGACGCGCTCGCGGTCGCGCTATTGGAAAGCCGCGGCTTCACGCCGATGGATTTCGGCGTCCTGCACCCGGGCGGAAAGCTCGGCGCGATGCTCAAATTCGTGCGCGACCTGATGCATGCGGGCGCGGCGATGCCGCTGAAGCCGCTCGGCACCCGGATGTCCGACGCCCTGGTCGAGATGTCGTCCAAGGGCTTCGGCTGCGTCGGCATCGTCGATGCCGGCGGCGCGCTGGTCGGCATCGTCACCGACGGCGACCTGCGCCGCCACATGCGGCCGGACCTGATGACCGCGCGGGTCGACGAGGTGATGACGAAGAACCCGAAGACCGTGCCGCCGACGCTGCTCGCCAGCGAGGCGGTCGAACTGTTCAATGCCTCGAAGATCACGGCGCTGTTCGTCACCGACGGCAAGGTGCCGCTCGGCATCGTGCACCTGCATGATGCGCTTCGCGCCGGCGTGGCTTAATCAGTTTAGGCCGCGCAGCACGGCGTCGGCGAGCAGTCCCGCGAACAGCAGCAGCCCGGCGTCGCGATTCGACTTGAACAGCCGCTGACAGCCGGCCGGATCGCCGATGTCGAGCCGCGCGACCTGCCAGGCAAGATGCGCGGCGAAGGCCGCAAGGCCGACAAAGGCGGGCCAGCGCGATACCGACGCCACCAGCGCGGCCGCGATCAGCGCCACCGCCAGCCCGTAGAAGGCGCCCAGCGCCGGACGGGTGCGGTCCGCGAACAGCCGCGCCGTCGACTTGATCCCGATCAGCGCGTCGTCCTCGCGGTCCTGATGCGCGTAGATGGTGTCGTAGCCGATCACCCAGGCGATCGATCCGGCGTAGAGCAGCAGCGCCGCCATGCCGATCCGCGTCTCGATCACCGCGAAGCCCATCAACGCGCCCCACGAGAACGCCAGGCCGAGCACAACCTGCGGCCAGTAGGTGATCCGCTTCATGAACGGATAAACCGCGACCACCAGCAGCGAGGCGATGCCGGTCGCGATCGCAAAGCGGTTGAACTGCAGCAGCACGACGAGGCCGACCAGCGCCTGGGCGACGAGAAACGCGGCCGCCCGCGCCACCGAAACCTGTCCGGACGGAATCGGGCGCGACCGCGTCCGCTCCACCTTGTCGTCGAGATCGCGGTCGGTGATGTCGTTCCAGGTGCAGCCGGCGCCGCGCATCACGAAGGCGCCGATGAAAAACAGCACGATGGTGGACGGCAGCAGGCGAAGGTCGCGCGCCGCGCCGGCGGCCAGCGCCGCCGACCACCAGCACGGCAGCAGCAGCAGCCATGATCCGATCGGACGGTCGAAACGGGACAGCCGCAGATAGGGCCGCGACCACAGCGGCGCCAGCGTGTCGACCCAGTTGTTGGTCGAGTCCGCGACCCTTGCCGCTGCCCCGGTCACGGCCCGTTACCGCGCCAGCACGTTGCCGCTCAGGGTATCGAAGGTCGGGTTGCGCTTGGTGGTCGTGGTCTCCGGAATCGCCGCGGCCGCACCGAGCGCCTCGCTCAGGCTGGGCGCGGCCGGCCCGGCGCCGCCGCCCTTGGCGCGCTGCTCGGCGACCGTGCAGACCATGGTCTTCATTTTTTCGGTATTGGCATGACCGGTCGCGAGCTGGGCGCCGATCTGCGGCGGGATGCCGCAGCGCGCGGTATTGGCCTTGATGAAATTCATCATCTTCACTTCCGCGCCGTCGAAGCTGGCCAGCAGCTTGCACGCCTCGTCCGGCGGCGCCTTGCGCTGGCTCGCGGCCTTGATGAGCTTGGCCTTCTTTTCGGCGTCTTCCCGCAGCGGCAGAAATTCTTTCATGCAGGCTTCCCCGCCCGGGGGCGGTCCGGCCTGCGGTCCACCCGGCATCGCGCCGATCGGCGCGGCCCCGGTCGCGGGAAACGCCGACGGGGCGCCGCCCGCGGGGGGAAAGGCCGATGGGGCGCCATTCGCCGGAGGAAACGGCGAGGCGTTAGCAGGCTGGCCCGGCAGCGGTGCCGGAAACGGCGTCTGCGCACCGGCCGTCGTCGCCGCCATGAGCAGCGCGGCCGCGACCAGCGGCATGATTCGACGTTGCATGGTCAGGCGTCCTCCTGCAGCAAGATCCGGCCCCTCAGGCTGTCCACCGGATCGCGGGATATCCCGATCGGGGACAGGCGCTTCTACGATTCCCGACGCCGCTTAACAACCCGTCGATTGGGGCGACAGCGCGGCGGCGATCGCCCCGGCGAGGCTGGTCAATGGTAAATCTTGCGGTAGAACAAGGCGCTAATCATGCTCAAGCGGGCCCATGCCGGGCCGTGCCCCACCGGAACGCCGTGATGCCGCAGGTCGACTTTCGCAGTCCTCGCCTCTACCTCGACGCCCCGATGGCAGAGGGCGCCCGACTCGCGCTGGATCGCGACCAGGCCAACTATCTCGGCAACGTGCTGCGGCTTCAGGCCGGGGACACGGTGCTGGTCTTCAACGGCGCCGATGGCGAATGGCTGTCGTCCATCGATGGCCGGAAACGCCCCGAAAGCCTGCTGGTGCAGCGGCAGACGCGGACCCAGCCGCCGCCGCCGGACCTGACCTACGCCTTCGCGCCGCTCAAGCACGCCCGGCTCGACTACATGGTGCAGAAGGCCGTGGAGATGGGAGCCGCCGCGCTGCAGCCGGTGCTGACCCGCTTCACCCAGGTGCATCGGGTCAATCTTGAGCGCATGCGCGCCAACGCGATCGAGGCGGCGGAACAATGCGGCATCCTGGCGCTGGCGGCCGTCGCGGAGCCGGTTCCGCTCGACCGCTGGCTGGAGCGTCGCGGCCCGGAGCGGTTGCTGGTGTTTTGCGACGAAAGCGCCGCCGTCGCCGATCCCGTCGCCACGCTGGCCGGGCATCGGGCGGACCCGGCGGGGATCGACGTGATCATCGGACCCGAGGGCGGCTTTGCCGCGGACGAGCGCACCCTGCTTTCGCGCCAGCCGCGGGTGCTGAGCCTCTCGCTCGGTCCCCGGATCCTGCGCGCCGATACCGCCGCCGTGGCGGCGCTGGCCCTGGTCCAGGGCGTGCTGGGCGACTGGATCGCCTCCTAGTGTGGTGGTTCAGAAATTCCCTTCAATCTTGCCGCAGGTTCTTCAAGGGAATTTCTGAACCGAACCACACTAGAATCAAAGAGTTCTAGTGTCCTTTCGAATCCGAAGTTCGCTCGAGAGGACGCCGCGCGATCAAGCGAACTTCGGATTCGGGACACTAGCGCCGCCGGGAAACGTTAAGGCACTTGGCGAATCCTTGGCCCCGGGAGGTCGAAACTGGCCGGGCATCGTGTTAAAGGGCCGCGGTCACACCTCTTTCGACGACAAGACAGGGTTAATCGACCGATGAGCCAGAGCGCCGCCCAGCGTGCGACCTCGTCCACCGCGGCGGCAGCTTTGCTGTCGGCATTCGCGCAGGCGGGCTATGCCAAGGCCGAGCCCGCGATCCTGCAGCCGGCCGAGCCCTTTCTCGACCTGTCGGGCGAAGACATCCGCCGCAGTCTCTACCTGACCACCGACCCGCAGGGCGAGGAACTCTGCCTGCGTCCGGACCTCACCATTCCGGTGGCGCGCGACTACCTCGCCTCGGCCGACGCCGGCAAGGCGGCGGGCTTCTGCTATCTCGGACCGGTGTTTCGGTTTCGTGACGGTCGCTCCAGCGAATTCCTGCAGGCCGGCGTCGAATCCTTCGGGCGAACCGATCGCGCCGCCGCCGACGCCGAAATGCTGGCGCTGGGGCTCGAGGCGCTGGCGGCGTTCGACCTCACCGACATCGACATCCGCACCGGCGACGTGGCGCTGTTTGCCGCGCTGATCGGCGCGCTCGACCTCGCGCCGTCGTGGAAGCGGCGGCTGGTGAAGGACTTCAATCGCAAGGTGTCGCTGGCGCAGGACCTCGAACGGCTGACCTTGTCGCGCGACGCCACCCGCAAGGACTACGAGGGCGTGCTCGCCGCGCTGGCGGGATCCGACCGCAAGGCGGCGGTGGCACTGGTCACCGACCTGATGTCGATCGCCGGCACCTCGATCGTCGGCGGCCGCTCGGTGGGCGAGATCGCGGACCGTTTCCTCGAGCAGTCGACGCTCACCAGCGGCACGCTGCCGCAGGACATCCGGCTCTTGATCGAGCGTTTCCTCACCATCACCGGCGAGCCGGACGACGCGCTGGCGCAGCTGCGCAGCCTCGCCGCCGACGCCAGCCTCGACCTCGGCGCGGCGCTCGACCAGTTCGAGAGCCGCATCGGCTTCATGGCGGCGCGCGGCATCGACACCGCCGCGACACGATTTGCCACCTCGTTCGGCCGCGGCGTCGACTACTATACCGGGTTCGAATTCGAGCTACATGCCAGGGGCAACGGCGCCGAACCGCTGATCGCCGGGGGCCGCTATGACGGGCTGTTGACGCGGCTCGGCGCGCCGCAGCCGATTCCGGCGGTCGGCTTTTCGGTGTGGCTGGAAGCGCTCGGCACGGCGGACCGGTCCGGGGAGAGCGCGTCATGACGCAGGCCTTCGTGCTCGCCGTCCCCTCCAAGGGCCGCCTGCAGGAAAATGCCGACGCGTTCTTCGCGCGCGCCGGGCTGACCATGGCGAAGCCGCGCGGCGCCCGCGACTATCGCGGCACCATCAACGGCCTCGACAATGTCGAGATCGCCTACCTTTCGGCGGGCGAAATCGCCGCCCAGCTGGCGCGCGGCGCGGTGCATCTGGGCATCACCGGCGAGGACCTGGTGCGGGAAAGCATCAGCGACGCCGACCGGCGCGTGGCCCTGATCGAACCGCTCGGCTTCGGTCACGCCAATGTCGTGGTGGCGGTGCCGGAAGCCTGGATCGACGTCCGCACCATGGCGGACCTCGACGACGTCACCACCGCGTTTCGCGCCCGGCACAATCGCCGGATGCGGGTCGCCACCAAATACATCAACCTGACGCGGGCGTTCTTCACCCGGCACGGCATCGTCGACTACCGCATCGTCGAGAGCGCCGGCGCCACCGAGGGCGCGCCGGCGGTCGGCACCGCGGAGCTGATCGTCGACATCACCACCACCGGCGCCACGCTCTCGGCCAACGGGCTGAAGGTGCTCGACGACGGCGTGATGCTGAAGAGCCAGGCCAACCTGGTCGCCGCGCGCGACGCCGACTGGTCGCCGGCGGCGCGCGAAACCGCGCGGATCATTCTCGACCACATCGCCTCGCGCGCCCGCGCCAATGCCTACAAGGAGGTGCGCACCCGCTTCAAGGGCTGCGACACCGCGCTGTTGGAAACCGCCAGGGCGAAATTCGGCGTGGTGCTGCCGTTCGGCGGCCCGACGTCGTCGGGCATGGTCACGCTGCACTGCCCGCCGATGCAGGTCTACGCGCTGGCGAGCCTGCTGCGCGACCACGGAGCGGAGACGGTGTCGGTGGCCTCGCTCGACTATGTGATGGACCAGGCCAATCCGCTGTTCGCCAGGCTCGAGGCGTTTCTGGCCGGGTGACCGCCCGGCCGGCCCCGCCGGCCCCGCCCTTGCGGCGGCGCGGCCAGCGACTACCATAAGGGACGAGCCACGAGAGGACGACGGATCGCCCGCCCGGCCCGCGCGTTATACCAACGCTGCGCCGGAGACGATCTAGTGGTCCGATTCTAACATTCGCATACCGTCGCCGCTGTCACTTTTGCGAATGTTAGAATCGATGGACCACTAGCAAGTATAGG
>JBKQQE010000125.1:0-5077 GCA_052326245.1 Xanthobacteraceae bacterium
GTGCGAAACCGGGTGACAACGCTCGACAGCGTGCCGATCGGGAGGGCCGTTGCCCTTGCTGCCTTGAGCATCGGCGTCGTCGCGGCGGGTACATCTGAAGACGGCCCGGCGTCGGCCGAGCAGATTCACGCAATCCCCAGGATCGCCGCGACGACGCCGATGCTCAAGGCAGCAAGGGCAACGGCCCTCCCGATCGGCACGCTGTCGAGCGTTGTCACCCGGTTTCGCACAAAGCCGATGACAGCGAAACCGGCGTCGATGATCGCGGCAGCCCAGGCATCGCGCGTCAACACGTAGGCGAGGCAAACGAAAAGCCAGACGACGGACAGCCGTGCGGCCTGCGCCCAGTTGTTCCATGGCGGTGAATAAGTGAAATGGTAGAGGCCAAACAGCGCAGCCGATGCGATCGCTGCGGCGGCCGATGCCCACTGCGCGCCAACCAGTGGAGTCGTGACCCCTTCGATCCAATTGAACAAGATCGAGAGGAACACCAGAACTTCGGCAAGGCTGGCGGGAAAGAGGGCCAGGAACAGCCGAAAAACGCGTGGAAACTCCGTCTTCAGCGCCCCCCGCAAGGCGAGCGCGATGAGGGCAAGACCCACCACAAGCGACAGGCCCAGCAGCACTGCGTCGGTGCCATCGACGGGAAGATCGTCTCTCGTCCAGCGATATTGCCTCAGCCATCGGATGACCAGGGTCGGCACGACCGTCCCCGCGAGCACGACGACCACCAACGGCTGCAGCAGCGGGCGCCACCGGCTCCCGGCGATATGGTTCACCAGATAGTTCGACAACGGCAGCGCCGCCGTGGCGCCGATCAGGGCCGCCACCGAACCGGTTTGCAAAATCCACGAAACCGGCGGCATTCTGGCTTCCCGGTAGCCGGTGGTTTGTTCCGGCGGGAGGCCATCGGCACCCGACCGTGTCAGGGCCGCGTCGCTGGTCGAGCCGGCATCAGCAGGACCAGCCCCCCTCGTCCGAGGGACGAGAGCGCGGCCAAATTCGGAACGAACCAGCCACGCCCGTGGCGCGCGACAAACCCGCCACGAACGGAATTCAGGTCACCGGCGGCGCGCCGGTCATGCCGACCTTTGACGCCGCGTCGCGAAAGTCCTTGGTCTGTTCCGCCAGCGCCTGCATCCGGGTCTGGAAGAACTCGGTCTGGATCTTCACCACGTCCTGCAGATCGTGGGCGTGCAGCAGCTTGTCGGAGAGGTCGAACGTCGCCTCGACATTGCCCTCGATGTATTTGCGCAGCGCCTGCGCCGGATGATTGGCGCCCAGCGGCGAAGCCGACAGGCTTTTTTCGACAAACTGGAAGTAATTCACCATCGCCTTGCGCGCGGCGTCGAGATTCTGTGCCATCGCGGAGCGCAGTGCATCGCCCGGACCGTCGCTTGCTGTCATCGTCGCTCTCCCCTTCAAACCGCCAGTTTATGTAACGTCCGTCAGGTGGTGTCGAATTCGCGTATTGCCAAGACTAAATCAAGATTGCTCCCGCCAAGCCCGTGGCGCAATGACCGCAATGGCCAGACTGCCATGCGGGCGATCGGATTCGAATCCAGGCGCATTTGCAGGCTTGCTTGAGACCTCGGCCACGCTAATGCGCCGACAAGGCTAATTCGCGGCCGGCGCGCGCCAGGTACGCCAGTGCGTGGGATGGACGTCGACGACCCCCCCTGACATCGCGTTGATCCAGTCGATCCCGGCCCTGCGGCAGGGGAACACCAGCGAGTGGACGCCCTCACGGTCGATCACGCACACTTCCAGGTCACAGCCTGTAGGCGCGAGCGCGATCGGCAGCCACCCGCCACTCTGATTTTGCAGTTCATCCATTCTGAATTGATAGACGACGCCCGGGCGGCGGCCTTGATGTGCGTCAACTGGCCGGGCCCCGGGGTCAGGGGGACGCCGCGGCGCCCGCCTCGTCCGCCTCGGACCGCCCGTCGGACAGCAGCTGGTCCACCGTGCAGCGGCCGGCGTCGGACATCGCCAGCGCCACCACGTCGCCGTGGCGGGCGAATTCGTCGGCCAGGCTGTCGAACTGCGCCCGCACCGCCTGCAGCGCCGCGACCGAGACGATGACGGAGGACTCGCCGAGGCTGGCAAAGCGCGCTGTCAGATCGGCGAGGCTCTCGGCGGCGGCGGCACGCTCGGTCCGCGCGCGGCTGAGGTGCGTCGACAGCTCATCGGTCTCGGCGACGAGCCGCGCCCGCTCGGCGGCCGCCTCCTCGCTCTGCCGCGCCAGCCGGGCCTCCAGCGTCGCCGCGTCGGCGCGCAGCCGGTCGAGCATCACCTCATAGGCCCTGCACATGTCGGCATAGGTCGCGGTCACGGCCTGCTGGTCGGCGGCGGTGCGCTCGGATTCGACGGCGCGGCGCAGCAGCGTTTCGATCAGCCCCGCGGCGTGGTTGAGATTGGCGGCGTTCTGGCCGACCGAGATCATGCTGGCGAGCCGGCGCAGAAACCCCACCGTCTCCGCGACACTGGGTGCGACGCTGGCCGGCTCCACGGGGGCTTCCGCCGGCTGCACCGGATCAGCGAGCACCTCAGCCGTCATCGGACACCGTCATTGTTGCTGCACGCCATGGAACATTGCCTGCGGATGGGAGCGCGGTAACGAAGTAACGCAACGAACGCCGACTGACGCACGCCAGGGAACTCTGGGAGAATGCCACGCTCCAGACGGAAAACGCGCCGACCCCTGAGATGACACCAAACATGATTCCGCAGCTGCATGGCAAATTTCCGGCCAAGGCTCAATAATCCAAAGGCTCAATGATCCAAGGGCCGAATGGCGCAAAATGCGCAGCGATTCGAGAACCTCAATGATTCCAGAGAGCCCTCGCGCCTATCCGCGGTTACTGTCGGGCGGCCGCGAGGCCGTGGGCCGCCGGCGCACGACCCGCGCCGCCGTTTCCCGCGCCACGTCGGCCGCCGGCTTGTCTTCGCGCAGTCCCATGAAGACGGGATGACGCATCTGGCCGTCGGCGGTCCATTCGCTGAACTTCACTTCGCAAACCAGCTGCGGTTTCACCCAGGTCGTCAGCCGCGCGTCCGGGACCGCCGCCGTCAGCACGGAGGTACTTTGAATCAGCGGCGCGAGCCGGGCATGCAGGGCCGCAAGGTCGGCGGCGCCGAAGCCGGTGCCGACCCGGCCGACATAGCGCCAGGCACCGCGCTCGCGCACCGCCAGCAGCAGCGCGCCGAAAAATTCGCGCGACCGCTTCGGTGCGGTGAAGCCGACGATCGCCGCCTCCTGGCGCAGCCCGGTCTTGATCTTCACCCAGTCCGGCGAGCGCCGGCCCGCCTGGTAGGCACTCTGCGCGCGCTTGCCCATTACGCCCTCGAGGTGGGCCGCCGCGGCGGCCGTGTAGGCCGCCCCGCCGCTGCCCACCACATGGGCGCTGCAATGCAGCGCGCCGGCGCGCGGCAGCGCCGCCTCTAGCCGGCGCTTGCGTTCGATCAGCGGCAGGCGGCGCAGATCCTCGCCGTCGAGCTCGAGCAGGTCGAACACGCAGTAGCGCAGCCGCGCCGGCTCGCGCCTGGCCTGCTGCAGCAGCTGAAACCGCGCCCTGCCCTCCGCGTCGAGCGCCACCAGCTCGCCGTCAACCAGCATCGGCCGCCTGCAGCTGGCGAGCGCCGCGGCGATCGGGCGATAGTCGCCCGTCACGTCATGGCCGTTGCGGGAATACAGCGTCGCCTGGCCGGGAGCGGCCCGCGCGATCAGCCGAAAGCCGTCCCATTTGGTTTCGAACACCCAGTCCGGATCGTCGAACGGGGCGTCGACCAGTGTGGCGAGCATCGGCTTGACGAACCCGCCCGCGCTCATGCGATGCATTCCGCGCGGGCGCGTCCGTCAGGCGTCACGACGGTTGCAGATGCTGCTCGATTTCGATCAGCGGCAGCTTGGTGAGGTCCTTGTTGAATTCGGCGACAATCCGCGCCTTGACGTCGGCATGAATGGCATGGCGCAGGTCCGCCAGCGTGCGCGGCGGCGCCACCACCACCAGCGCCTTGACGTGGCGCTCGCGCACCACCCGTTCCAGCGCCTCGGCGACCCGGCCGGCGAAAAGATGCTGTTCGATCTCGTGCCAGTCGGTGCCCTCCACTGCGCTTCGCTGCGTGGTCCCGGCGCTCTTGAAGGCGCGCCCGGGTCGGTCGGTGCCCTGCTCGTGGGTCGCCGGATTATCGTCGGTAAAGACCTGCTCCGTCTTCAGGAAAAGAAACTTCTCGTCGCCGTCGTTCCGCAAAAACAGCGCCTTGCGGCCATCGCCGACAAAAACGAAGGCATCGTGCGGAATCTTCAGCTTACCCGTCATGGCATTCTCCTCATACCCGGTCCCGACGACCGGATCTCTCGCGACCGGCGGCGCGATCCCCCGGGAGCTCGTCGCCCGCCGGATCCGCCCTTCGGTCACACTTTCGAGGCTAGGCGCGCGCGCAGCTATCCCCTTGATTTGCGTCAAATTTCATCGCCGGCGCAGGGCCGGTGACATGTTCCTGTCATGTCGGCATGATGGATCTGTTGATCCCGGAGCCCACGCCTCGCCATGCTGCAAACGACCCCCGAGATCTACGTGCGTCCGTCCGCCGAGGGCGACGTGCCGGCGATGCTGGCGATCTACACCCATCACGTCCAGCACGGCCTCGGCGAATTCGACCTCGAGCCGCTGCACCCCGACGACATCAAGCGGCGGCGCAAGAACATGCTGAAGCGCCGGCTGCCGCACCTGGTCGCCGACCGTGGCGCCGTGGTGGTGGGCTATGCCTATGCGGTGCCGTTCCGCAAGCGCCCGGCCTACCGCTACGTGGTGAAGAACTCGATCTATGTGCACCACGACCACCTGCATGCCGGCGTCGGACGCAAGCTCCTGGCGGCGCTGATCGACGCCTGCGCGGCGGAGGGTTTTCGCCAGATGATCGCCTATATCGAGGCCGGCAACGAGCCCTCGCTCAGCCTGCACGAGAGCTTCGGCTTCGCCCGCATCGGCGTGCTCAAGAGCGTCGGCTACAAGTTCGGGCGCTGGACCGACAGCGTGATGCTGCAGCGGCCGCTCGGCGACGGCGACACCAC
>JBKQQE010000126.1:0-12582 GCA_052326245.1 Xanthobacteraceae bacterium
TGGCTCGCGGCGGCGAACCGGATCGCGCGGGTGCGCGCCATCGACCTGCTGTTTCCGACCCATGAGCAGGTGGCGCTGCTCTCCGCGCTGCCCGCGCGCCTCGACGTCGCCACGGTGGCGCCGCCGTTCGCGGCGCTGCGGCGGATGCAGGACAAGATTTCGGCGTACCGCGTGCTGGCGGAGACCGGCCTGCCGCAGCCGCCGTCCGTCGTGGTGACCCGCGCGGCGGAGCTTGCGGACATCACGGCGTTTCCCGTCTACGTCAAGCGCCCGATCTCGACCGCGAGTTCCGGCGTGCGCCGGGCCACCACGCCCGCCGAACTCGCCGCCGCCGCCACCGAACTCGGACTGGGCGGCGCCGAGGTGCTGGTGCAGGCGGAGGTCGCGGGCCCGCTGGCGATGGTGCAGCTGGTGGCGGATCGCGGGCGGCTGGTGGCGCATCACGCCAACCTGCGCGTGCGCGAGGGCGTCGGCGGCGGCGCCTCGCTGAAGCAAAGCGTGGCGCTGCCGGGACTGGTCGATCATCTGCGGCGGCTGACGCAGGCGCTCGACTGGCACGGCGCGCTGTCCATGGACGTCATCGTCACGGCGCAGGACGCGCTGGTGATCGACGTCAATCCGCGCATCGTCGAGCCGGTCAATGCGTATCTCTCCGGCGTCGATCTGGTGGGCGCGATGCTCGATCTCGGCCGCGGCGGCGCGCCGCCGCAGCAGCGCGAGGGAGCCGAGGGCGTGATGACGTGCCAGCTCCTGCTGGCGATCCTGGGCGCGGCGCGCCAGCATGGCACCCGCCGGGCGGTGATGCGCGAACTCGCCGCCGCTCTTTGCCGGCGCGGCGTCTACGCCAACGCCACCGAGGAACTGACGCCGCTTGCCGGCGATCCGATCGCCGCGCTGCCGGTCGTGGTGGCGACGCTGGCCACGCTGGCGCGGCCGCTGGCGTGGCGCTATCTGTACGCCGGCGCCACCGAGCCCTACGCGCTGACGCCCGCGGCCTGGGATGAGATTCTTGCCGCGGCGGGGGAGTCATTCCAGTGATCTCTTTTGGTCGTCATGGCCGGGCTTGTCCCGGCCATCCACGTCTTTCTTAGCTGTTATGCCGTGAAGGCGTGGATGCCCGGCAGACCTTAATCCCAGCGATCCGTCGAAGACGGATCGCGCTGGCCGGGCATGACGAATCTATTCGATGCGCTAGTCTGGTGGCATGTCGAGATTGGCCCCGCAGTGAGAAAAACCCATGCCCAAGATCGATGCCGACGGCGTCAAGCTCCATGTCGAGGAAACCGGCCAGGGCTACCCGATCGTGTTCGTCCACGAGTTCGGCGCCGACTGCCGCGAGTGGGAACTTCAGGTCCGGCACTTCTCCCGCAGCTATCGCTGCATCACCTACAACGCCCGCGGCTATCCGCCGAGCGACGTGCCGGAAGACCTCAACCTCTACGGCTGGGAATTCGCCGTCGCCGACATCGCGGCGGTGATGCGCGGCCTTGGCATCGCGCGCGCCCATGTGGTCGGGCTGAGCATGGGCGGCTATGCGGCGCTGATGTTCGGCCTCCGGCATGGCGGAATGGCGAGCGCGATCGTCGCCGCCGGCGCGGGCACCGGCTCGGCGCCGGAGGACCGCGCCGACTGGCTGCGCGACACCCCGCTCACCGCGAGAGGCTTTCTCGACCGCGGCATGGCGGCGATGGCGGAGGAGATGGGCCACAGCCCGACCCGCATCCAGCTCAAGCGCAAGGACCCGCGCGGCTGGCAGCAATTCATGGAACATCTGCGCGGCCATTCGGCGCGCGGCATGGCCAGCACCATGGCGCGCTACCAGGCGCTGCGGCCCTCGCTGCACGACTTTCGCGCCGATTTTGCCCAGCTGACGATCCCGGTGCTGCTGGCGGTGGGCGACGAGGACGCCCCCTGCCTTGCCACCAACCTGATGCTGAAATCGGCGCTGGCCAATGCCGGGCTGTGGATCGCGCCCAATACCGGCCATGCCATCAACCTGGAGGAGCCGTCCGCCTTCAACGCCGAGGTCGGCCGCTTCCTGGCCGCGGTGGAGCAGGGTTCCTGGCGCCGCGGCGGCTAGTGTCTAGTGGAGTGATTCCCCGGGCGCCGGCCTGCCATGCGCGGCGCCGTGGCCGAAATGCCCCGGCCACCACCCCCGGCGCATTGAACGAGGGCCGCCGCGAGGGCATATTTACTTTACAGGCGCCGTTCGGCGCCGCATTCCTTCTCCGGAGAAAGGCCCGAATGACTGCGGTGATCGGCGTGATCGGCAATTCGTATTTCCTCGAAAACCGGTTTGCCATCCAGTTGACCGGCGAGCGCATGATGCGCGCGGTGGCCGAGGTGGCCGGCGCGCTGCCGCTGATGTTCGCCGCCCACGACAAGATCACCCAGATCGGCGCGCTGCTCGACGCGGTCGACGGCGTGGTGTTGACCGGGGCGCGCGCCAACGTGCACCCCTCGCTGTTCGGCGCCGAGCCGAGCGCGGCGCACGAGCCCTACGACCGGCGTCGCGACGCGGTGGCGCTGGCGGTCACGGAAGCCTGCGTCGCCCGCGGCGTGCCGCTATTCGGGATCTGCCGCGGGCTGCAGGAGATGAACGTCGCTTTCGGCGGCACGCTGCATCCGGAAATCCGCGAATTGCCGGGCCGGCTCAACCACCGCATGCCGCGGCTGGACACCGGCGAGATCCACCCCGACCCGGCGGTGATCTTCGCCGATCGCCACGAGGTGCGCCTCGTCAAGGACGGCGCCTTCGCCCGCCTGTTCGGCCGCGACACCATCCGCGTCAATTCGCTGCATGGCCAGGGCATCCTGAACCCCGGCGAGCGCATCGTGGTGGAGGGCCTCGCCGAGGACGGCACCATCGAGGCGATCCGCATCAAGGATGCGCCGGCGTTCGCGCTCGGGGTGCAGTGGCACGCCGAACACGACCCGCAGACCAACCCGATCAACCGCGCGCTGTTCAAGGCGTTCGGCGACGCGGTGCGGGGGGCGAAGGCCCGCGCCTGATTCCGTTTCTGCGTCATCGCAGGGCTTGATCCGTTGTGTTCGTCATGGCCGGGCAGCGCGATCCGTCTCTGACGGATCGCCAGGACTAAGGTCTCCCGGCCATCCACGCCTTTCTTGTTGGACGTCCCGAAGACGTGGATGCCCGCGACAAGCGCGGGCATGACGGCATTGGGCGGAGTGACCGACGAAGACCACCGCGTCGTGTCGACGGCCTTACCCATCCGCGTTATTTTTGCGAAAGGTCCATCACCCCGCGCGCTTGCCACGCCGCGCCGCCATCCCCTACCCTGCGCCCATGGAAATCCGCGACGCGGTTGCCGAGGACGCGCCCGCCGCCTGCGACGTCATCAGGCGGTCGATCGCGGAGCTGTGCGCGGCGGATCACCGCGACGACCCGGAGATCCTGGGCAACTGGCTTCGCAACAAGACGCCGGAGATCGTCGGCGCCTGGATCGGCCAGCCAACCAGCTCCATTCTGGTGGCGGTGGAGCGCGGCCTGATCCTCGCGGTGGGCGGGATCACCGACGGCGGCTACATCACGCTGAACTACGTCTCGCCCGACGCCCGGTTCAGGGGTGTCAGCAAGGCCTTGCTGCTCGCGCTGGAACACCGCGCCATCGCGCGCGGCAACGCCCAGTGCACGCTGCACTCCACCACCACCGCGCACCGGTTCTACCTCGCCACCGGCTACGCGGACGACGGCCCGAGCGGGCACAAATTCAGCATCCCCAGCCAGCCGATGCGGAAAGTACTGGCGGGGGATGGTGCGTGATGGCAAATCGTCGTCATGGCCGGACTTGTTACCCCAAGTCGGGTTTACCCGACTTGGGGCATCGAAAGAGAACGCAACGCGGCAACGGCCGCGTTGCTACGCCATCCACGTCTTCCTTAAACGCTATGCCGTAAAGTCGTGGATGCCCGCGACAAGCGCAAAGGCCGCCGGGGTTGCCCCCAGGCGGCCTCGCTTGTCCTACGGCAGCTACAGCATTAACGGGCGATTTCAGGGCCTCGAAACCCGGGGGCCTATCTCCCGGCCGAACCCTACTCGGTAGCCGCTGCACATCGGGGCAGTCGCGAACTGGAGCCCGACTCCGACGCGGTGCTTCCATCCCTGTTAAGAAGATGTCGATCACCTCCGTAAGATGGGACAAGTTCATCACGGCGCGGCGATGCCGGCAACGCCGCGCGATAAAATGTCCCCGTTGTTAACATTGTCCACAGGGGCAGAAACTTGCGGCACCCCCTCACCCGATCCCCCACAGCTGCGCCAGGCGCTCGCCCGCGTCGCGCAGCAGTTCGGTCGCCGCGGCGCGCGCCTGCGCCGGGGTGTGCCAGTTCAGCGCGAAGCCCGCCATCTCCAGCGTCTGCTCGGCGCAGACGACGCGCTCCACCACCAGCGCGGCGCGCAAGCCGATATGCTGCACCGCCTCGCGGTAGCGCTGGCGGTGAAACACCTGGCGCTCGGTCTTCGCCATGCCGGAAAAGCCGCCGGGATCGGCGGCGAACACCCGCGCCAGGTCGACGCCGCCGAGGGAGGGCTGCAGGCCCGCCTGCACCCAGTGCGCCTTGAACTTCATCAGCGCCGAATATTCCTTCGGCTCCAGTCCGCCGCGGGAATTCAGCCGATCGAGCGGCGCGTCGCGCAGCGTGTAGATCCGCGCGCCCTGGCCGTCGTCGCCAATCTCCACATGGCCTTGCGCCTTGTCGAGCCGCTCCCGCGTCGGCGCGCCCTCGTCGGTGCGCCGGCGCAGCCGCGCCACCCGCCGCTTCGGCTTCAGCCGGGCGACCTTGATGTCCTTCACCTGCGTCATGGCGTCTCGCTTTCGCTGCGGGGGATCGGGGGCGGTGCAAGAGCGCGGCCGTCGGGCGCGAGCCCGTGCTGCGCCAAGAGCTCCGGCGGCGCGCGGCAGCCGGCGAGACCCGGCGCGGGGCCGGCGAAGCGCGACCAGTGTCCGGTGCGGGCGAACAGCTTCACCGCCTCGGCGATGTCGAGGGAGGCCGGCGCCGCGGCGGCGGGGGAGACGCCGTCGGCGAAGCGCTGTTGCGCGAGGAACGTCAGCGCCTGCGGCACGAAGCGGGTGCCGGCGGTGTGGTTCGCCGCAAGCTCGGTGGCCAGGCGCTGCGCCGCCGCCACCATCAGCGCCGGGTCGATCCCCGACCGCACCAGCTCAAGAAACTTGCGCTCGGCCGGCTGCCGCGGATTGGCGCCGTCGCGGCGCGGATAGGCGCGCCAGAATTGCTCGAACGCGCGCGCCCCCGCGCTCCGTGATCCCGACTCCAAATCCGATTCCTGTTCCGATTCCCCTTCCGATTCCTGCGCGAGCGCGCGCGAGCCCTCGCGAGGGCCCGCCGCGGTCGCGTCGACGCCGGGCGGCGGCGGCAGCCGCGACGGCGTCGGCCGGTCGATCTTCTGGTGCTCGCTCCAGTGCGTGACCGCGAGATAGCGCGCCTCGCCAACGGCGTAGCGCTGCACCAGGCCGTGGCGGCACAGCTCGTCGAGCCAGCCTTCGATCGCCTCCGCCGCGTCGTCGTCGTAAGGGTACAGCAGGCTCGCCAGCATCCGCGGCGCCGCGCGCGCCCGGCCGGCGTCGTCGACCAGGGTGAACAGCTGCAGGAACAACAGCCGCGCCGCGCGCGAGAGCTTGCCCACGGTCTCCGACTGCGGAAACTCCGGCTTGATGGTGCGGATCCGCGCCATCAGCGCACCCGGCCGGGCGCGGTGAGCGCGGCGCGCAGGTCCGCCACCTCGGCGGCGAGCTTGGCGTCGGAGCCGAGCAGCCGGCCGATCTTGCGGTGGGAGACCAGCACCGTGGTGTGGTCGCGGCCGCCGAACTTGGCGCCGATCTGCGGCAGCGACAGCAGCGTCAGCTCGCGCGCCAGATAGACCGCGACCTGGCGCGGCCGCACGATCGCAGCCATCCGGCGCGGCGACAGCATGTCGTGCAGCGACACCCGGTACTGCAGGCACACCGCGTGCTGGATGTCGCGGATTTCCGGCCCCTGCTCGGCGTCGCGCTCGCCCTCGATGCGAAACCAGGCCTTGCGCCCGGACGGCAGCGGATCGCCCGCGACATAGGGCGCGGCCGCCTCGGCGCAGCCGCGGCACGGCAACAGCGCGACGGGGGGCTCGAGGGCGACCGGCGCCGGCGGCGGCGTGCGCGAGGCCGAAAACCGCGCCGCCGCGGCACTGAGACGGGCAAGGCGGGCCTTCCGCGCGGCATGCAGCGCCGCCTGGGTCGGCGTCGGCGCACGGCCGCGGGCGTCGCGCAACTCTTCGCGAGGGGACAGTCCGATCGGGGTCATGCCTCACCGTTACTGAATTTCAGTTGCGTCTCAACTTAAAAATGAGTATTGGTGAGTTAGCAAAAATTCGTCATGAGGTTGTGGAAAAGTTCAATTACACCTTAATAGAGGCCCGCGATGCGAGAGAGAGAAGTCGATCCGGCCGCGCTCGGCCGGCGCGTCGCCGCGCGTCGCGGCAAGCTGGCGCTGTCGCAGGAGGCGCTGGCCGCGCGCGTCGGCATGAAGCAGCAGGGCATCGACGCCATCGAGCAGGGCCGCGTCAAGCGGCCGCGGCTGCTGCGCGAACTGGCCCGGGCGCTGCAGACCTCGGAGGACTGGCTGCTGTTTCGCCGCGGCGCCGAGGAGCTTCAGCCCGTCGAGCACAAGCGCGTGCCCGCTGGCCAGGAGTTCGAGCCCGATCCGGAGATCGACACCCCGCACACCGAGCGTGACCGCCCGTTTCCCGATGCGCTGCCGCAGATGGCCGGGCGGATCGGCGGCGGCTCGACCGGCACCGTCATCACCATCGAGATCGGCGAGCTGCACAGCCGCGAGGAAGTGGCCGACTGGTGGCGGATTCCGGCGCCGGTGCTGCGCGGGCTCGCCGGCGCCGAGCCCCGGCGCACCGTCGGCTTCATGATGGACGGCGACAGCATGGAGCCGACCATCAAGCGCACCGACATCGTGTTCGTCGACACCGGCCGCCAGGCGATCGAGCCCGACGGCATCTGGGCGCTGGACTACGGGCTCGGCCGCACGCTGAAGCGCGTCGCGGTGGAGCGCAGCGACGGCGCGATCCGCTACGTGCTGAAGTCCGACAACAAGATGTATCCGGACCAGGCCTTCGCGCCCGAGGAGGTCACGGTGTTCGGCCGCTATGTGGGGCGGTTCTCGGTGTTCTGAAACGTGCGGGCGGCAGGCTGCCTGTTCGCCCAGCCGCGAATCGTCGTACCACGGCAGCGTCATCCAAGGCCTTATCCAAGTCAGGTTGCGACATGACCGACCCTCGCGCTGGCATCGATCCGAAAACCGTCCCCGCGGAAATCGACCGCTGGAACTGGGGCGCGTTTCTCCTCAACTGGATCTGGGGCGTCGGCAACAACACCTTCATCGCGCTATTGGCGATCGTTCCCTTTTTCGGCGTCATCATGATGTTCGTGCTCGGCGCCAGGGGAAGCGGTTGGGCCTGGCGCAACGGGCGCTGGGACAGCATCGACCATTTCAAGCGCGTACAGCGCGCCTGGGCGATCTGGGGTGTCGTGGTCTGGCTCGGCTCGATCGCGCTGCTCGGCGGGTTCATGGGCAGCATTTTCTACATGCTCAGCCACTCCGAAGCCTACCGGCTCGGCGCCGCCCGGCTGCAGGCCAGCACCGAGGCGGCGAACGCGCTCGGCACGCCGATCTCGACCGGCTTCGCGATGGGCTCGGTTTCCACCAGCGGCGCCGGCGGACGCGCGGCCCTCAGCTTCTCGGCGAGCGGCCCCAAGGCCACCGGGCACGTGTTCCTGGAGGCGGTCAGGAAGGACGGGGTGTGGTCGCTGACGCGGCTGACGCTGAAGGTGGACGGGCGCGACGTGCTGATCGACCTGATGCGGAAATTCAGGGCCGGAAGCGACGGCTGGCAATGGCGCGCGGCGGCGGCGCAGGCGGTTCTCATTGATTGACCGGATTGCGAGAATGATGAGCTTCTCGCAACCAATGCCGTCATGCCCGGCCTTGTGCCGGGCATCCACGTCTTATGAGCATTTGCCGCAAGAAAGACGTGGATGGCCGGGAGACCTTAGTCCTGGCGATCCGTCAGAGACGGATCGCGCTGCCCGGCCATGACGAAGTGGGGGGCCTCGCCACCCGCCCAAACGATAAGCCATTTGCTCATATTGACAATATGCTGTCAATATGACTATATACCACCATGACCCGCCTGGACGCCATCACCGAGCTGATGCTCGAGACCTTCCGCTTCAACGGCCGCCTGCTCGCGGCCGGCGACGCCCTGGTCGCGGATATCGGCCTGACCAGCGCGCGCTGGCAGGTGCTGGGCGCGATCGCGCTGTCGGCGGTGCCGCTGCCGGTCGCGCATCTGGCGCGCAACATGGGGCTGACCCGGCAGGCGGTGCAGCGGCTCGCCAACGAGATGGCGCGCGACGGGCTGGTGCGGTTCGCCCCCAACCCGCACCACCAGCGCGCCAAGCTGGTGCTGCTGATGCCGCGCGGCCAGGCCGCCTACGACGGCG
Organism: Xanthobacteraceae bacterium; assembly: GCA_052326245.1. Classification (GTDB taxonomy): domain Bacteria; phylum Pseudomonadota; class Alphaproteobacteria; order Rhizobiales; family Xanthobacteraceae; genus Bradyrhizobium_A. The sequence goes on from JBKQQE010000126.1 coordinate 8,529, forward strand.
CGATCCGGCGCCACGAGCCGTGGGCGAGCCGGCTCGCCGACGGGCTCAGCGTCAAGGCGATCACCGCCGCGACGGCGACGCTGCGAGAACTGCGCCAGCGCCTCGACGACCAGGCCGAAACAGGGAGCTAAACGCCATGCTCAAGCGCATTCATCCGGTCGCCGGCGCGATCGGTTTTCTCACCATCCTGACCTTCTGGCTGTCCACCGCGGCATCCGAGGCGTTCGGCTCGCCTGCGAGCGTCGCCGCGGTGAAGCAGGCGATCGCCTGGGGCCTGCTGCTGCTGGTGCCGGCGCTGGCCATCACCGGCGCCTCGGGATTTCGCATGGCGGGATCGTCGCGCGAGCCGCGCATCGTCGCCAAGAAGCGGCGCATGCCGGTGATCGCCGCCAACGGCGTGGTGATCCTGGTTCCCGCCGCGCTGTACCTGGCGCATCTCGCCGCGCGCGGCGACTTCGGGACGTGGTTCTATGCGGTGCCGGCGCTGGAACTGATCGCCGGCGCGGTCAATCTTACATTGATGTCGTTCAACATTCGCGACGGACTGCGGCTTGCAGGCCGGCTCGGCTGACGCGTCACGCTCTGTCGCCGCGCTTCTCCACCGCCTGCTTGCACAGTTTCAGCGCGCGGCGCTTCTGGGTCGCGGTGGGTTTGGCCTTGGCCGGCAGCTTGCGCAAGCCTGCGGACAGGCTGATGCCGGCGTGGCGTGTCGTTCCCGGTTCTTCAATCTTGCTGGAAATGCTGTTCATCGGCCACCTTCAGGATAGCGGCGCAGCAAACTCCCATTCCCGGGCATGTCAATAGCGCTGAATCAAAGATGCAAGAAGTTCCGCCCGCCCACGACCTCACATTGTACCGCCGCGTTCCGGCCGGCTCATCCATAGAGCTGCTTATGCTCCTCATCATACCGCGCGTAGGATTCCTTCAGGCTGGCGAGATTGAGCAGCATGGTCGCCACCGGTTCGGCCGACCCCGTCGCGGTGACGGTGGAGCGCATCCACACGCTCTCGGTGCGCTTGCTGCCGGACAGCGCCACCACTTCCCGGCGCACGTCGTAGCTCTCGCCGACGAACAGCGGGCCCCGCAGCAGCCGGATCTCCTGGTCGGCGAACAGGCCGACCGCGGGGCCGCGCATCGGCAGGCGATCGTCGTGGGAACGGTACTGGAACAGCACGCTCAGCATTTCCACCGGAATGATCGGCCGGCCCCAGGGATTGTCGGCGCCCGCGTACCACGGCGACGGCTCGGTGAAGACTTTGAGCTTCTGCCGCAGCGAGAACGGGTACAGCGCGCCCATGATCTGGTCGAACTCCATCCGCACGGCGAGCGGCGGCGTGGTCATGCCGAGGCGGATGTCGTGGGTGATGACCGGGTCCGCCAGCGGCTTCAGCTCGGTAAGGCGCGTGTCCAGCGCGGTCGGCGGCGCGTCGCGGCCGACCGACGCGGTGCCGGCCAGCACCTCGGTGCCGTCGCGCTTGACCATGCGGATGGTGCCGTGGCCGGCGCCGGGCGCAACGCTGAGCGTGGCGCGGACCTCCTCGCCCTCGAACACCGGGTTGCGGTAATGCGCCGACAGGCAGCCGGTCTCGAAGAACGCCCGCCCCCACTGCCGCGCAGCGAGCGGCGCGAACTGGCTGAAATGGGTCGGCCCCTCGATGGTGCCGCCGCGGAAGCCGAGCTTCTGCGCGGTGGCGTCGTCGTGGATCGAGGCATGGGCGTCGTATTGCTGCGCCGCCAGCATCTGCCGCGGCTGCCGCCACGGGCCGGCCAGCGCGCCGCTTTCGGTCTCGATGATGGTGTCGAATGCGGCTGCGGTCATGGTGGTCTCCTTCTCAAGCTTTAGCCTAAGCGCGCAGCGAGCTTCCCCTTGTCATGTCCGGGCTTGTCCCGGCCATCCACGTCTTACTTCCGCTGATCTGCCGTTAAGACGTGGATGCCCGGCACAAGGCCGGGCATGACGGCGGTATGTTCCGCAGGCGCTTCGATCCTGAACATCCTCAAAACGTGCCGGGATAGGCGCCGCCATCGATCAGCACGTTCTGCCCGGTGATATAGCCCGCATGTGCCGAGCAAAGGAAGGCGCATGTGGCGCCGAATTCATCCGGGTTGCCGAAACGGCCGGCGGGGTTGGAAGTGCGGATCTCCTCGGTCACCAATTCCGCGCTGCGGGACGTGGTGCGCGCCAGCGCCGCGAGGTTCGACTTCAGCCGGTCGGTGTCGAAGGTTCCGGGCAACAGGTTGTTGATGGTGACGTTGTGCATGGCCACCGTCCGCGACAGCCCGGCGACGAAGCCGGTCAGCCCGGTGCGGGCCCCGTTGGAGAGGCCGAGCATGCCGACCGGCGCCTTCACCGCGTGCGAGGTGACGTTGACGATGCGGCCGAATTTCCGCGCGATCATGCCGTCGATGGTGGCTTTCATCAGTTCGATGGGCGCCAGCATGTTGGCGTCGAGCGCCTTGATCCAGTCCTCGCGCTCCCAGTTGCGGAAATCGCCCGGCGGCGGTCCGCCGGCATTGTTGACCAGGATGTCGGGATCGGGACAGGCTCTGAGGATCGCGGCGCGGCCCTCGGCGGTGGTGACGTCGGCGGCGACGGTCGCCGGCGTGATGCCGGTCGCGGCTTCGATCTCGGCGGCCGCGGCGAGCAGCGGACCCGCCCGCCGCGCCACGATCACCAGCGCGACGCCCTCGCCGGCGAGCGCCGCGGCGCAGGCCTTGCCCAGCCCCATGCTCGCGGCGCAGACGATGGCGCGGCGGCCTTTCAGTCCCATGTCCATTGGTGGTTCTCCGGTTCCTCCTTCGTCATGGCCGGGCTTGTCCCGGCCATCCACGTCTTGCTTGCGGCAACTCTGTGAAGACGTGGATGCCCGGCAGACCTTAGTCCCAGCGATCCGTCGAAGACGGATCGCGCTGGCCGGGCATGACGGGTTAATGAAGGGCGTTCGCGATCACTTGCTCGGCAGCGCCATGCCGGCGGGTTTGGAGCCCCACATGCAGAAGCTGGTCGGCTCGAAGCCGAACTGCCGCGGCCGGTGCGTCGCCTCGTCCGCGATCTCGTCGACGCCCACCGAATATTCGAACACCATGCCGTCCGGGCCCTTGAAGTAGAGGAAGCGCGCGCCCGAGGTCGGATGCCGGCCGGGGCCGAACACGATCGGCACCCGCTGCTCGCTGAGGAAATAATACGAGCGCAGCACGTCGTCGTTGGACGCGACCTGGTGGTTGACGTGCTGGATGCCGGCCTGGGGCGCCCGCACCAGCGCGATGGTGTGGTGGATGGCGTTGACACGCATCAGGGGAATGTCGCCGATGCGGTCGCTGACGCGGGCGTTGCAGACCTCGGTCCAGAACCGCTCGTCGCGCGCCGGATCGGTGGAGTTGAGCCCGATATGATTGAAGCCGGTGATGCCGGCGTCGCGCGAGGGAAAGTAGCGCCGGCCGCTGCGTTCGGGCCGTACCACCAGCTCGATGCCGTTGCCGCTGGGATCGCGGAAGCCGATATAGCTTTTGACCTTGCGCTGCGCCGCGCCGTCGGCGGTGCCGGCCTCCACATGATGGCCGAGACGCTCCAGCGTCGCGGCGGCCTGCTGCAGGCTGGCGTCGTCGGCGACCTCGAAGCCGACCGCCTGGCGCGCCGGATCGCCCGCGCTGTAGCACAGCGTGTGGGCGCGATCGTCGGAGCGCAGGAACAGCGCGGCGCGGCTGCGCTCGGCGACCTGCAGGCCGAGGCAGGCGGTGGCGAAGGCCTCCGCGGTCTCGAGGTCCGGCGTGCCGAGCCGCACGTAGCTGACGTCCTTCAGTTCGATCATGAGGGGTCTCCCGCGAGACGGTCTCGACATCCAGTTGTTGAATGTCTGGGCTTAGGGTTCGTCATGGCCGGCTTGTCACCGCAAGTCGGATATATCCGACTTGCGGCGCTTGACGAGGACGCAACGCGGCCAGAGCCGCGTTGCTACGCCATCCACGTCTTTCTTGCTGCTGCGCCGTCAAGGCGTGGATGCCCGCAACAAGTGCGGGCATGACGCCGAGTGTTACGCGTCGCGCAGCGATTCTC
>JBKQQE010000127.1:0-8345 GCA_052326245.1 Xanthobacteraceae bacterium
ACTTCCGCCGCTTCTTTCGCACTCTCGTCTACATCATCATCCCTCGCCGCGGGGCAATCTATCAATCACATACATGATTATGCCCCTGGCAGGGCTCATTGAGGTGGACGAACTGTACCGAGGTTGCCACTGTCGGCCAACACCGATGCGGCACGTTTCCGGCGTTTGGAATTGGGCGCGCGACAGAGATCCAGGTGAGGAGCGACCGAGATGACCCCCGACACCGTCGCAGACTTGAAAGCAAGGGCAATACCGTGGCCGCGCGGCAACCGGTTCGAGGACTTCACGGTCGGGCGATTGTTTCGGCACCACTGGGGGCGCACGCTGACCGCCGGCGACAACACCCAGTTTGCGACCCTGACGCTGCACTACAACCCGCTCTATACCAACGTCGACTATGCACGGGCGCATGGCTACGCCGATCTGGTGGTCTGCCCGTTGCTGGTGTTCAACACCGTTTTCGGATTGACGGTCGAGGATCTCAGCGAAGGCGGCGGTCCGTTTCTGGGGGTCGACAAGCTCACGTATCATCGGCCGGTCATCGTCGGCGAAACCGTTTACGCGGAGAGCGTGGTGGTGGCCAGCCGTGAGACCGGGAGCCGTCCCGATTATGGGATCGTTACCTGGCACACCAAGGGCGTCGATCCGCAGGGTTCCCTGGTGATCGACTATCAGCGCAGCAATCTCGTGAGGAAGCGCAAATGACCGCGTCATTCAGCGACGCCGGCGGCGGCGACGGCAAGGGTTACATGACCGACGAGCGCAAGCTGATCCGCGATTCGGCGCGGGAATTCACCATGAAGGAGGTGCTGCCGGTCGCCAATCGCCTCGATCCGCAGCAAGGCATGATCCCGATGGAACTGCGCCAGAAGATGGCGGACATGGGTTATTTCGGAATCAGGGTTCCGGAGGAGTACGGCGGTCTCGGCCTCGGCACCTTCGAATACTGCCTGGTTGCCGAACAACTGGCGCGCGGATGGATGTCGGTCGCATCAATCATGGCGCGGGGCCAGGCGGGTTGGCTGCAACTGGGCGGATCGGTGTCACCGAAGAATGCCGACCGGATGCGGCGTGCTGCGCGCGGCGAGTTTCTGCAGGCCGCGGCGCTGTCCGAGCCGGGCACCGGCTCGGATCTGGCGTCGATTTCGTGCCGTGCCATTCGCGATGGCGACGAGTGGGTGATCACCGGCACGAAATACTGGTGCACTTTTGCCGATGGCGCCGACTATATCACGGTGTTCGCGCGGACCTCGCCGTCGCCTTCGGCGGAGAAGCGTCACCTCGGAATATCCGCATTCATGATCGAGAAGCCGCGTGGCTCGTTGCCGCGGAACTGTGAAGGCAATCCGATTCCGAAGATCGGCTATTTCGGCTGGAACACCTATGAACTGTCGTTCCAGGGCACGCGGGTGCCGGCCGACTCGCTGATCGGTGACGAAGGCAAGGCGTTCTATCTGATGGCCTATGGCCTTGAGACGGCGCGGGCTCACACCGCGGCGCGTTCGATCGGACTGGCGCAGGGGGCGCTGGAAGATTCCATCGCCTACGCCCAGGAACGAAAACAGTTCGGCATGCCGATCAGCGAATTCCAGGTGATCCGCTTCAAGATTGCGACCATGGCCACGAAGATCGAGGCTGCCCGCCAGTTGCTCTACTACGTCTGCAACGAGATCGATCAGAAACGGCGCTGCGACTCGGAGGCGTCAATGGTGAAGTATTTTGCCTCGGAGATGGCCGAGGAAGTGACCTCGGAGGCCATTCAGATCCACGGCGGCGCCGGCTACACCAAGCTGCATGCCGTCGAACGCTATTGGCGCGATGCGCGGCTCACCAAGATCTTCGAGGGCACCTCGGAAATCCAGCAACGCATCATCTCCGACAACCTGCTCGGCCGTTCGGCGACGGACCGCCGCATGATCGAGCAGGCCTTTGCCGAACATTTCGCGTGAGAGACCAATGAGCAATATCAGCAGCAGAACATCGCCGGACAACTACTTCGAGAATTTCGAGGTTGGCCAGACCATCGCGCATGCCCGCGGCAAGACCGTAACCGAGATGGACAATGTTCTACTGACGAACATGGTGATGAACACCGCGCAAGGTCACTTCAACGAGCACTTCATGCAGCAATCGTCGGGCATTGCCGGTTTCGACACCCGCATCGTGTATGGCGGAATCAATTTTTCCATGGTGATCGGCCTCGCTGCGCAGGACACCGGCGAGCAGGTGCTCCAGGAACTGGGGATGGACAAGATCCGCCTGAAGACGCCGGTCCATCATGGCGACACGCTGTATGCCTTCACCGAGGTGCTGGAGAAGACCGATGCCGATCGCGCGGACGCGGGCATCGTTCGGTTCAAGCACTTCGGCATCAATCAACACGACAAGCTGGTCTATGAGGGCGAGCGCACCGTCCTGATGAAGCGGTGCAGTGCCTGGGGCGACCGCTAGAAGCGCCGCGCTCCACCCCCCGAAATCGGCCCACCGTTATCGACATCAATCCAAGATCCGGAGACCTGATCCATGACCAAACATGCCCGCCCAAAGCGCCTGCGCCGCTGCCAACTTTCTGTGCCCGGCAGTTCCGAAAAGATGATGGCAAAGGCGGCCGCGCTGGACCTCGACTATGTTTTCTTTGATCTCGAGGACGCGGTAGCGCCCGATCAGAAAAAGGCCGCACGCGGCAACATCGTCAAGGCCCTCAACACGCTGGATTTCGGCCGCACGGTTCGCTGCGTCCGCATCAACGACACGGCAAGCCGGTTCTGTTACGGCGACCTCATCGAGGTGGTGCAGGGGGCCGGCGAGAAGCTTGACCTGATCATGGTTCCGAAGGTGCTCGACGCCGACGACGTCCTATTCGTCGACAAGCTTCTTACCCAGCTGGAAAAGGATCTCGGGATCGAGAACCGGATTGGTCTCGAGTGTCTGATAGAGGAGGTCGAGGGAATGATGAACATCGAGCGTATCGCCGCTTCGACGCCTCGGCTGGAAGCGCTGATCTTCGGCATGGGCGACTATTCCGCCAGCCAGGGCGTTGCGGTGGCGGCGATCGGCGGCTCCGGCGGATATCCAGGCGACATCTGGCACTATCAGCGGCACCGCCTGGCGATTGCGTGCAAGTCGTTCGGGCTGGATCCCGTCGATGGTCCCTACGGCGACATCCAAAATCCCGAAGGCTATCGGGAAGAATGCCGACGGGCGATGACGCTAGGGCTGGTCGGCAAATGGGCGATCCATCCCTCGCAGGTCGACATCTCCCAGGAGGTGTTTTCGCCGACGCGAAACGAAGTCGATCGTGCGCGCGCCATGAAATCGGCCTTCGACGACGCTTTGTCCAAGGGATTGGGAGCGGTGATGTACGAGGGCAAGATGATCGACATCGCGTCGATCCGGATCGTCAACAATGTGGTCGAGCGCGCAAATCTGATCGGCATGTGAAGGATACTTGCATGTTTCCGGATGAAGGCGGCTCTTACCAGGTGACACCATGATCGGCACCAAGGCGACAGGCGCGCTGGACGGCGTTCGCATCATCGATCTGACCCAGATGCTGGCGGGGCCGTATTGCACGATGATGCTCGCCGACCAGGGCGCCGAGGTCATCAAGGTCGAGCCGATCGAGGGCGATGGCACCCGGGCGGCGGGTCCCTTTCGCGCCGACGACACTTTGCAATCGTTCGGCGGGTATTTTGCGAGCGTCAATCGCAACAAGAAGAGCATCGCCCTCAATTTGAAGAGCGACGAAGGTAAGGCGATCCTGATTCGCCTGTGCAAGAGCGCCGATGCGGTGGTGGAGAATTTCCGCGCCGGCGTAATGGACCGGCTTGGCTTGTCCTACGAAATGTTGCGCCGGGAAAATCCGCGGCTGGTCTATGCCTCGATCCGGGGCTTCGGCGATCCACGGACCGGACGCAGCCCCTATACCGACTGGCCGGCCTACGATCCGGTGGCTCAGGCCATGGGTGGCATCATCGGCATCACGGGCACAGATACGGACACGCCGGTCAAGGTTGGGCCCGGTGTCGGCGACCTGGTGCCGGCGGCGATGGCGGCTTTTGGCGTGGTCTGCGCCATTCTGCGCGCGGGAAAGACCGGCGAGGGACAATATGTCGACGTATCCATGGTCGACGTCGTGCTGTCGATCTGCGAGCGGATCGTGCATCAGCGCGCCTTCCAGGGGCTCAATCCTCATCCGGAAGGCAACCGGCACCCGCTGCTGGCGCCGTTCGGGATGTTGAAGGCGCGGGATGGTTGGGTCACGATCGCGGCGCATACCGACGAGTTCTGGAAGAAGCTCTGCGTACTGATCGGGCGCGAGGAGCTGATCGACGATCCGCGCGCAGCAACCCTCAAGGACCGGATCGCCAACAAGGATCTGGTTTATGGGGCGGTCGAACAGTACGTTGGACGCTACACCAAGCAGCAGCTCAAGGAGCTGCTCGGCGGGAAAATTCCGTTCGGACCGGTTTATCATATCGACGAAATCGCCAATGATCCGCATTTCGCGATCCGCGAAATGATCGTCGAGGTCGAGCAGCCCGGCTGTGGAACGCCGGTGACGATCGCAGGGGTGCCCATTCGCATGACCGAGACGCCCGGATCTATCCGTCGTCGCGCGCCGCTGCTTGGCGAGGACACCGAGGAAATCCTTCGTACCATTGGCTGCGTGCCAAGCGAGATCGCAATTTGGCGGCAAGCGGACGTCTTGCGATAGCGGACTTCATTTTTCGCGTAAGTGTCGCCTCATCACCCGAAGGATTTCATCGCGCCGCTCCTCAATGCGCATCATTGGTCCGCCAACGCCGATCGCCAGCGGCGCAGTGTCAGGCTGATCCGGAACCTGCATCGCGATAACGTTGGCCCCGGGTGTCATCTTGCCCCGGCTCTCGGCAAAGCCCTGGCTTCGTATCGATTCGATTTCGGTCATGAATTGCTGCTCTTGAACGCGGTGGGCGCTATCCTCCGCATCGGCATTGTTGCGGCGGACGATCGCCCTGATCTCGTCGTTTGTCTTTCGGATCAGCAGCATGCGGCCAAGCGCCGAGCAGGTCATGGGCCGGAGTATGCCGACCCGCACCGCCAGCAGGACTCCCTCATCAGGAACCACGATATGGACGTATTGCATGTGCGGACCGTTCTGCAGGCCCAGCGCCACGGTTTCGCCTAGCGCGTTTCCGATCGCGTCCATGGTGTCGGTGAGCGGGCCGCTCTCGAACAGGCTGCGCTGGATCCAGCTTCCGAGCACCGCAACGCGAAAGGTCGGCCGAAACTTCCTGGTCTGAGCCGTATAGTCCAGATAGCCGAGCTTCAGCAGGCTCTGGAGCAGCATCGTGGTGCTGGACTGCGGCAGGCCGAGTGCGCCGGCGACGTCACCGACGGTGGCGGCGCGCTTGTTCTCCCGGAAATATTCCAGGATAGCCAAGGCGCGTTCCGCCGATTTGACGGCTGCGCCGGACGCTGGTTTCGATCTTGCCGGCATGCCCAAAACGCATCAATTGACCGATCTGATAGTGCCCGTCTGCGGGTCAGAAGTCTACGACCTGCGCCAGCAAGCCTTTCAAAACATGAACTCGCCGCCGTTGACGTGGATCACCTGACCCGTGACGTACTTGCCGCTGTCGCCCGCCAGATAGAGGCAGGCTTCCGCGATGTCGTCCGGATCTCCGGGATGCTTGATGGCGAGGCGGGCCAGCACATGCTCAACGTTGACATGCGCATACTGCGATCGATCGCGTGCCGTATTGATGGCACCGGGCGCCACCGTGTTGCTCGTGACGCCGTGGATGCCATATTCCCGGGCGATGGCTTTTGTCAGCCCGTGCATGCCGGCTTTCGCGGTGACGTTGTGGGCGCGCTGGTCCATATGGCCCGTGAACCCGTCATAGCCCGAAATATTGATGATGCGCCCCCATCCGCGTTGGCGCATCTTCGGCAACACGAAGTGGGACAGATAGAACACAGAACTCAGATTGTGGTTGATGGTATCACGCCAGTCGGCAATGGTAATCTCCTCGAAACTCTGACGCATCCTGCGACCGACATTGCTGACGGCGATATCGACATGACCAAACGCCGTTTCGGCCTCGGCGACCAGACGTTCAATCTGGTCTGGATCCGATACGTCGGCCATCACACCGATCGCTTTGCCGCCGGCGGCGACTATCTCCTGAACCACCGTGTCGACATTGGCCTTGTTCGAATGGCCGTTGACGACCACGGCGGCGCCCTCCCTCGCAAAGAGGTGAGCGATTGCGCGGCCGATGTTTTGACCTGATCCAGTTACGATCGCCGTCCGGTTCGCCAAACGTCCTGCCGTCATCCTCAGTCTCTCCACATGTTTGTTGCCTTGCCGTCGCGGCGCGACCGGGCGCCCTACTGTCCGCTTCCGACCTCGCCGGTCATGACGTCGTTCATGAGCTTCCAGGCCTCGCCGTCAAACCGCATCAGTTGCATCTGCTCCATCGGGAAGAAATCACTGGCACTGGTATTGATCTTGATGCCCGGCAACAGCATCCCGATCTGCAGGTCTTTCAGGTTCGCAGCCTGCCTCATGACGTTGGCACGGGTCAGATCGTCGCCGCACTGCCTCAGGACCTGCACGAGAGTCTCGGCCGCCGCATATCCATAGACGGTGGTGTTGTTGGTCTTGTCCCCGTTTGGAAAGTACTTGTCCATGAAGGCGCTCCAGTTCTTCGCGTCCGGGTCGTCCTTCCAGGCCGGGTCGGTCGGATCCTTCAGGTAAGCACTCGAAATAATATCCTTGGCATTATCGAGGCCCGCAGGTTTGAGAACACTCGCCACCGACGTTGCCGTGCTGGCAAGAAAATAGGCTGGCTTCCAGCCAAGCTCTCCAACTTTTCGAATCGCCTGTGCCGCCGCTTTCGGCGTAGTCCAGGAAACGAAAATATCTGCGCCGCTGTTCCTCAGCCGAACCACCTGGGAATCCAGCGTTGGGTCATTTACCTCGAACGGTGCATCGGCGACGATCATGTCGGCCTTGTCGCCCAGGCCATCGCGCAGCCCTTTCATCTGATCCTTGCCGGCATCGTCGTTCTGCCACAGCGCCGCGATCTTGCCGTGCGGATAGTGCTGCAGGATATATTTAGCATAGATGCGGCCTTCACTCTGGTAGTTGGGCTGCCAGCCCATGGTCCATGGAAATCTTTGCGGATCCCCCCATTTGGTCGCGCCGCTCGCCACGAACAGTTGCGGCACTTTCTTCGCGTTCATGTATTTCTGAATCGCCGAATTGGACTGGGTTCCAAGCGGCTGGAAGATCAGCAGAACCTCGTCGCTCTCAACCAGCTTGCGCGCCTGTTCGACGGCCTTCGGCGGGCTGAAACCGTCGTCGTAGCTGATGAAGGTAATCTTGCGGCCATTAATGCCGCCTTCGTCGTTGATCTTGCGGAAATAGGCGGCTTCGGTCAGGCCGATCGAAGCGTAGGCCGACGCCGGCCCGCTGTACGGCATGATGTTGCCGATCTTGATCTCGGTGTCGCTGGCGCCAGGATCGTATTTCGTTTGCGCGAGGCTCGGCGTGCCAAAGCCTGTGGCAGCCGAGATGAGCCCAAGGCACGCCAGATGCAAAAATTTCGATACCATGGTTTCTCCCTGACGTCCGGACACGGGCGCACTCTGTGGTCCTCTAAGAGGACTCTGTGGTCCTCTTAGAGGAGGTGGCTTGTCGTGAGGCCGACGCGGCGAGACTCGCGCTGGCGGGACGGAATATCAAGCTGCCTTGCTGCATAAGTCCTGAAGCATCATGGATGTGATAAGTACCCATCCGCATGTTCGCGGCACACGTTGCCTGCAAGCGCCATCATCGAAAAAAACGTAGGCGACAATCCTAAAGTCCGGAGTCGCGATGACGGGACCGGCATCCCGGAAGAGATCAAAGTGAGAATATACGCTCCTCTTCACGACCAAGCCCTCGGCGAAGGCACCGAGTTCAGGATCGTATTGCCGCGGACGAGCGAAAGATAATCCGCCGCGCCCATATCAGGACTAGCGACCGATTTGCTGTGGGGCATGGTCGTGCGCACCGGAGCGGTCGTCCGCCAGCGCTCGCGGACTTGTAGGCTCACGCCCTAGCTGCCCTCGGCTAGCTTCTTCTTCAGCGCGTACAGCGCCTCCAGCGCCTCGCGCGGCGACATCTCGTCCGGGTGCAGCGCCTGCAGCGCGCCCACCAGCTTCTCCGCCGCGCTCGGGGCAGCCGCCTCCGGCGTCGCGCGCGCCGTGGTGGCGAACAACGGCAGGTCGTCGGCGAGCGCGCGCGGGGTCGTGCCGCGGTCGTGGGCCTCGTGTTTCGCCAGCACGGTCTTGGCCCGCGCGATCACCGGGGG
>JBKQQE010000128.1:0-3292 GCA_052326245.1 Xanthobacteraceae bacterium
GGAGTTTGCAGGATCCTCCGAAGTCATTCTGAACTGCTGCCTGGTTGGTGGACGCGCTGTCAAGCAAATCCCAATTTGCGTTCGAACTCAACCGGACCGGAGGACATGATCGACATCGGCAAGGTCATGGCTGGTTCGATTGGCGTCAACGCGCCGTGGTCCGGAATTGTTCGGCGACGGTGTATCTGACGCGCGCAAGCGTGCCAGCTGCAAAGGTCGCCGGCACAACAGGTGCGTCATCGACGCGATGTTGTCGCCACTGGCGGTTGCCTCCGGGGCTGCCATGTTGCTGCGGGCCGAAGGCGCTCGCGACCGCAATCAAGCCGTCGGGCTGTGCGGCGTGAACAGCCGGCCCCTTTCAGTGACGATCACCACCACGAGCGCGACCATGGTGCAGAGGAAGAACCCAGACGCGAACGGCACCAGCGTGCCGTCGTAGTCCTGGCCGATCACGGTGCCGATGCCGATGCCGAGCAGGGTGGTGATCGAGCCATACAGCGACGATGCGGTGCCGGCGATATGGCCCTGCGGCTCCAGGGCCAGCGCGGTGAAATTCGCCATCATCAGCCCGAACGCGAACATCATCGCTGCCGCCAGCGCGATGAACAGCGGCAGCGGCAGCATCTGGATCTCGGCCGCGACCAGCAGGATGGCCGCCACCACCACAAAGCCGACGAGGGCGCCGTGCGAGATTACCCGCATGCCGACCCGGCCGACGTAGCGGGCATTGAGAAAGCCGGCGATGGCGACGCCGATCGCGATCGCGGCGAAGGCCAGCGGGAAATAGCGACCGAGCCCGTAGATCTGGGTGAATACCTGCTGCGACGAGAACACGAAGGCGAACAGCGAGCCCTGCACGCCGCCGGCGGCGATGGCGTAACCGAGCGTCTGGCGGTTGGTCAGGGTGTGGCGAAAGGCCGACAGCACGTCGCCGATCGCGAGCGGTTTGCGCTCGGAGAGGGGAAGGGTTTCCGGCACGCGCAGCGCGCTCCAGGTGAGCGCCAGCATGCCGTAGATCAGCAGCACGCCGAACACGCCGCGCCATTCGGTCAGCAGCATCACCGCCTGGCCGAACGATGGCGCGATCACCGGCACAGCGATGAAGACCATCATGGCCAGCGACATCACGCGGGCCATGCGACGTCCCGCGTAGCAGTCACGCACGATCGACGTGGCGATCACGCGGGTGGCCGAGGTGCCCAAGCCCTGCATAAGCCGCGCCAGCAGCAGTGTCTCGAACGACGGCGCGACGATCGCCAGCAGGCTGGCCACGCAGTACACGGCCATTCCGCCGAGCAGCACGGGACGGCGGCCAAGGCTGTCGGACAGCGGCCCCGTCACCAGCTGACCGAGGCCGAAGCCGACCAGGAAAACCGACAGGACCGCCTGCAGCCGGTTGGCGACGGCGATATGCAGGGCCGAGCCGATGTCCGGCAGCGCCGGCAGCATCATGTCCATCGCCAGCGGGTTCAGCGCCATGATCGAGGCGATTACGACGACGAATTCGGGGAAGCCCATCGGACGGTGGGTCGACGCCACAAAGGCGTTGTCGGCATTAATATCGGTCATTGGGAATCCTTGCGGTAAGCAGCTACTTACTTGCCCATGCTGCGCTGCACAACCCACCTTCCGGAATGGCTGCCACGTCCGAAATGCGCGGTATTTCGCGACGGATCGCCGGAATAAGAATGGGTGGGGTGGTTGGTCGCGCAGTGGAACCGTGTCGGCTGGGCGGCCGTCATCACAGGTGGCAACCGGCGGCCACCGCGGGAGGAAGAGACGACATTATTCCCGGCGAGCCGCGCAACACCGTGCCCTGCACGCGGACGTGGGTGGCGAGACCGATCCGCTGTCGCTCGATCATCCGCGGCGAAGGCCCGCCCGTCGGGCGGCATCATCGTTCACGGCTCGATCGCGGCAGAGATTGGCCGGGTGGTCGGCGCTGTTCGCAGTCCGGCGGACGACGAGGCCCAGCGTCCCGCCTCGTTCTGTTGTCCGGCTTTCAAATTGACGTTGACCATGGAATATGAATTTGCGGACACTCGCTCCGCCGAAGAGACCGGGCAGAACGACACCAGAGGGCCGACATGAGCAAAGACAAGGCGCAGATCATTTACACCTTGACCGACGAAGCGCCGATGCTGGCCACGGTGGCACTCCTGCCACTGGTTCGCAGCTTTGCGGCGGAGGCCGGTATCGACGTGGTTCCCTGCGACATCTCGGTGGCGGCACGCATCCTGGGCGAGTTTCCCGACTATCTGACCGACGCGCAAAAGGTGCCCAACAACCTGGTCGAACTGGGCAAGCTCACGCTGCAGCCGGATGCCAACATCATCAAGCTGCCCAACATCAGCGCCTCGGTGGGGCAGCTCGTGAGCGCGATCAAGGAGCTGCAGTCCAAGGGTTACAAGCTTCCCGACTACCCCGACGCGCCGAAGACCGAGGAAGAAAAGGCCATCAAGGCACGCTACGCCAAATGCATCGGCAGCTCGGTGAACCCCGTGCTGCGCGAAGGCAACTCGGATCGCCGCGCCCCCCGCGCCGTGAAGGATTACGCGCGCAAGAACCCGCACGCGATGGCGGAGTGGAGCCAGGCTTCGCGTACGCACGTGTCGCACATGCACCACGGCGACTTTTATGCCGGCGAAAAGTCGATCACCCTCGACAAGGCCCGTGACGTGAAGATGGAGCTGATCACCAGGAGCGGCAAGACCATCGTGCTGAAGCCCAAGGTGGCGCTGCTCGACAGGGAAATCATCGACAGCATGTTCATGAGCAAGAAGGCCTTGCTCGAGTTCTACGAAAAGGAGATCGAAGACGCGCGCAAGTCCGGCGTGATGTTCTCGCTGCACGTCAAGGCCACCATGATGAAGGTGTCGCACCCCATCGTGTTCGGTCACTGCGTGAAGATCTTCTACAAGGACGCATTCGCCAAGCATCAGAAGCTGTTCGATGAGCTGGGCGTGAACGTCAACAACGGCATGGTCAACCTGTACGACAAGATCGCCACCTTGCCGCAGAGCAAGCAGGACGAGATCAAGAACGATCTGCACGCCTGCCACGAACACCGCCCAGAGCTGGCGATGGTGGACTCCGCCAAGGGCATCACCAACTTCCATTCGCCCAACGACGACATCGTGGACGCGTCGATGCCGGCCATGATTCGCAACGGCGGCAAGATGTGGGGCGCCGACGGCCGCCTGAAAGAGGTCAAGGCCGTGATGCCGGAGTCGACCTTTGCGCGGATCTATCAGGAGATGATCAATTTCTGTAAGTGGCACGGCAATTTCGA
>JBKQQE010000129.1:0-5945 GCA_052326245.1 Xanthobacteraceae bacterium
GCCCCGGATGGTCCGACAGAATTGCGGCAGGCCTTGAGCCGCCGGCGTCCGAGCGGTCCCGTCGCCGTTGATTGACCAAAATCGGCGCCTGGACCAATGTTGTCAATTGCAAACTGGACGTCGGCAATTTGCGGCGGCTTGCGGTCGCGGCGCAATGGATGCTTGCGCGACGAGTGGGGAAACAACAATGGCCGATGACCGACAAGCTCCCGCGCGCGCCTACGACCTCGTGGTCTACGGCGCCACCGGTTTCACCGGCCGCCTGGTGGCCGAGCATCTGCTGGCCAGCTACGGCGTGGGGGGCGAGATCAGCTGGGCGATGGCGGGGCGCAGCGCCGGCAAGCTTGCGGAGGTTCGCGACCTGATCGGAGCGCCGGCGAGCCTGCCGCTGATCACCGCCAACGCGGCCGATCCGGCGTCGCTGCAGGTGCTGGCGAATTCCGCCAAGGTGATCGTCACCACGGTCGGGCCCTATCAGCTCTACGGTGAGGGACTGGTGGCGGCCTGCGCCGCGGCGGGGACGGACTACGTGGACCTCTGCGGGGAGCCGGCCTGGATGGCGGCGATGATCGGCAAATACGGCAACGCCGCGCAAGCGTCCGGCGCGCGCATCGTGTTTTCCTGCGGCTTCGACTCCATCCCCTTCGACCTCGGCGTCTTCTTTCTTGAACGGCAGGCGCAGGCCAAATTCGGGGTGCCCGCGGTCCGGGTGCGGGGTCGGGTACGGAAGATGAAGGGTTCATTCTCCGGCGGCACCGCCGCGAGCCTGCTGGCAACCGTCGAGGCGGCCGCGCGCGAGCCCTCCATCCTCAAGACCCTCGCCGATCCCTTCGCCCTGACGCCGGGTTTCGTCGGCGCGGCTCAGCCCGGCGGCGCCGATGTTGTCGAGGACAAGGCCGCCGGCTCCTGGGCCGCCCCCTTCATGATGGCGATGATCAACACCAAGGCGGTGCACCGTTCGAACCATCTGCTGGGCGACGCCTACGGCCGGGATTTCGTCTACGACGAGATGATGATGACCGGCTCCGGCGCGGCGGGCGAGAAGCGCGCCAGGGCGATGGCGCGGCGCGAGGCGATCCAGAACGCACTGATCGGGTTCGCGCCGACCCGCGCGCTGATCCGCCGCTTCGTCCTGCCAAAACCTGGCCAGGGCCCCTCCAAGGCGGCACGCGATTCGGGCTACTACGACATTCTGTTCATCGGCGAGACCGCCGACGGCAAAAGCCTGCGGGTCTCGGTCAAGGGCGACAGGGATCCCGGCTACGGGTCGACGTCAAAGATGATTGCGGAGAGCGGAATCTGCCTCGCCCGTGACATCTCCCATGATGCGGTCGGCGGAGGATTCTGGACCACCGCCTCGGCGATGGGGGACAAGCTGATCAACCGGCTGCAGGCCAAGGCCGGTCTGACGTTCACGCTGGAGAACGGATAGGCCTGGGCAAGGCCAGGCGGTCACTGGCGACGTGCATCAGCGGATCTGCCCAGTCTTGAACGGCACTCTGCCGGCTGTGCTGCATTTTTCCGCCGGAATCATCCACAACTATTGACCCACGGCGTATCGCGCCTGGCGATCCAACGTGTCCACGGATTTACTCGGCGAGGCCTGTGATGCTGCTCAGGATGATCGGTCGATGCCTGCTTGGGGCTGTTTTCCTCGGTCTGGTGCTGTTCATCCCCGCGGGAACGATGGCCTGGCCCCAGGCATGGATTTTCGTGGCCCTGTTCATTGGATGCAGCCTTGCCACCGCGGTGTGGATGGGGCGTACCGATCCCGATCTGCTGGCTGCGCGGATGAGATCCCCCATGAGCGGCGATCAGAAACCGCGCGACCGCGTGCTGATGGTGGTCATCATGGTCGTGTTTTGGGGCTGGTTCGTCTTCATCGCGCTCGATGCGCGGCGCTTCGCTTGGTCGCATGTGCCTATGTGGGCGCAGGTGGTTGGGGCGGCGCTCGTCGTTGCCGCGTTTGCCGGCTGGGTCAGCGTGCTGCGCGCCAACCGCTTCGCTGCCGTCGACGTCAGGCTCCAGCATGAACGCGGACAGACCGTCGCCTCCACGGGGCCTTATGCCGCCGTCAGGCATCCGATGTATGCCTATGCCGCGCTGCTGGTGATCGGTACGCCGCTGCTGCTCGGCTCGCTGTGGGGGCTGTTGGGATTGTTGCTGTTGATGCCGCTGTTCGCGCTGCGCGCGCTGAGCGAGGAAGCCATGTTGATGGAAGGTCTGGCGGGCTACCGCGACTATGCCGCAAAGGTCCGGTTTCGCCTGCTTCCAGGAGTCTGGTGACACGCCGCGCCGGTCGCTGACGCGCGGCGAATACCGAAGCTTAAGGATTGCCCGGTGCCACGGCGTCATCCGTCTGCGGGCTGGCCCTTCCAGGCCAGACGGCGGCCCAGCCGAGCAAGGCGATGAGCAAGGCCATGCACGCGTAGACCAGCACGTCGCCGACGCGGGCATAGACCGTATCGAGATGATGGCGTGGGACGTCGGCGACGAGAAGCGGCGCGCCGCCTTCGAAGCTGGAATGCCAGCTGCGCATCCGTCCGAGCGGATCGATGATCGCGGACAGCCCAGACCGGGTTGAGCGGACAACGGAGAAGCCGCCCGCGATCGCCGCCAGCGCGGCCATCTGGCTGTGCAGCGGGTCGATCCCTCGCCAGTCGGAGGACGGCAGCGCGACGACGTCGACTCCAAGCCGGGCGTGTTCGAGCGGCAGCTCCGGGTAGTCGTAGTCGTAGCAGATGGCGCCGCCGGCCCGACCAAACGACGTTTCGACCGCAGTCAGGGGACCGTGCCCCTTCACGGCCGGCTCGCCGGGGGCGGGATGATGCTTCCAATACACCTGTCGCTCCGTGCCGTCAGGACCGTACCAGCGATACTTGTTCTGGTAGGGCAGAATCTCCGTTTGCGACGCTGGAACGATGTAGGCGGCGACGATATCCACGCTGCGGGCCTTTGCGAACGCGGCGATCCTGCCTGTGAAGGAGTCCTCTTCGTCCGGCACGACCAGCGCCGCGGCTTCAGTCCAGACGACCAGGCGTGCTTCCGCCGCCGCCGCCCGCGCGGAGTCATCCAGAAGCGTGTCCACGATGACCTTGCGCGCGGCCGCGTCGGGCAGCGGAGGGGCTCCGCCAAACGTCGCCGGCGTTCCGACGGCCGCCACCCTGACCGAGACATCGCCGAGCGGCATGTTCAGCCGTATCGCGCCCCATGCGTGCGCCCCGAGAACGATCGCCGCCACGGCGATACCCTGGCGCAAACCGGTGTCGGCGCTGTCGCCGAGGGCCACGCCCAGCGCCAATTCGAGCCATGCCGCAGTCCACGCCACCACGAAGCTGACCATCGCAATCCCGCCAAGGGAGGCCAGCTGCAGCAGCGGCAGGTCGTCCACTTGCGTGTAGGCCATGGCCCCCCATGACGCGAGCGGCGTGGAATGCATCAGCCACTCCGTGACCACGACCGCGGCAGGGAAGGTCAGCAGTGCTGCATTTGGCGGTACGCGGCGGCGTGCCCAATCCCACACAAAATACGCGGCGATGTTTGAGCCGGCCGCCATCAGCCCCAGGATGACGGCGGCTACCGCCGGGACGTGAGGTGTAATGATCTTGAGCGTCGTGGCGATCCACGCCAGCGCGAGCGCGACCGCGAATGCCAGACGATAGCGCCAGCCGCGTGTCAGCCGCAGATACCGCAGCAGAGGTATCGGTGCGATCCAGGCAAGCGCGCCCGCGCCCCAACGAAAGTTCGCGACGAAGATCAGCGCGCATCCTAATGCCAACAACAATGCAGGCCGTCCGAGCGCCTGCTTCATTGCGGCCAACGTTGACTGTTGGAGGAATGCGTCACGCGCTTCAACCATTGGTTGCGTTGAGGGAGTGTCTGGCAGGTATTCCGGCTGCCGCCGCTGCGTCAAGCCGAATCCCGCCGCCAGCGGGGTTGATCCATGCGGTAGGCTTGTTGCGCAAAGGTGGACGAAGGACGGAAAGCAGGACCGCGACGGCTATCCGACGCCCCCCATGGGGCGCGAGAGAAGGCCCTGCCGACGCCGGTTCCCCTTGAATTCAGGCGGTTTTCGCCGCGCCCGGCCCGGCAATTGGAGCCGATGGAACCTGGTGCCGCTTAGTACTTGTTCATCAATCCATGCGACCTTTAGTTGGTGTGTTGTTTAACGAGACGTTGACGATTTGGTCGACGCTGCCGAGTGACCATGTCCAACCCGCAAGTCGCGACACTGTCAGCCAGCCCGGCGATCGCGCCGGAAAGCGACGGGCTGCTCGATCGCCTCAGCGACGGCATCGGCGCGCTGGGCGTCGAACTGGCGGACGTGCTCGGCAATCTGCACGACGTTGCCGATCGGGTCGGGCGCCAGTCGGCGCAGTTCGGCCAGTTGAAGTCGGCCGCCGACACCATGGTCAGCGCCAACAAGGAGATCGATCACGCCGCCCGCGCGGTGCAGTCGGCGACATCCAGCGCCATTGCCGAGATCGCCGGGGCGCGTGACACCGTCGACAGCGCCGCCGACAGCACCGCCCAGTTGGTCGATTCCGTCAGCCGGATCGCGCAGCGCCTCGGATCCGTAAGCGCGGTTCTCGCCGAGGTCGCCAAGGTGTCCGGCTCGATCGAGGCGATTGCCCGGCAAACCAATCTTCTGGCGTTGAATGCGACGATCGAGGCGGCGCGCGCGGGCGAAGCGGGCCGCGGCTTCGCGGTGGTCGCCAACGAAGTCAAGAACCTCGCGGCTGCGACGCGCACGGCGACGCTGCGGATCGGGGACACCGTGCGCAGCCTCGACGCCGAGGTCTCGCTTCTGATCGACGAAAGCGGCACCGCCACCCGGCATGCAACGCATGCCGGCGAGGGCGCGGGGCAAATTCGGCAGGTCATGGGCCGGGTGCACCAGGACTTCTCGGCGATGGGCCAGGACGTCGACGCCATTGCCAATGCCGCTTGCAGCAATCTCGGCCATTGCGATGTGCTGCTTGCCGAACTCGGCGACCTGGCACGGGGGGTGGAACTGTCGTCCGGCGACATCAAGCTCGCCGACACCCGCGTCGGTGGGCTGCTGGAGACCTCGGAGAAGCTGATTCAAGCCATCGCCGACAGCGGCGCCGAGACCGCGGACACGCGGCTGATACCGGTCGTGGCCGGCGCGGCCAAGCAGATCGCGGAGGCCTTCGAGGCCGCGATCGCGCGCGGCGAGGTCACTGCCGCGCAATTGTTCGACGAGAACTATCGCGAAATTCCCGGCACCGATCCGAAGCAATTCCTGACCGACTATGTCGAATTGACCGACCGCATTCTGCCGCCGATCCAGGATCCGCTGCAGACCGTCGACCCGCGCATCGTCTTCTGCGTGGCGTGGGCAAAGGGTGGCTACCTGCCGACCCACAACCCGAACTATCGCAAGCCACCGGGCAAGGACCCGGTGTGGAATGCCGCGAATTGCCGCAACCGGCGCGTGTTCAACGATCGCGCGGTGCAGAAGGTGGGGGCCAACACCCGGCCGTTCCAGCTGCAGACCTACCGCCGCGACATGGGCGGCGGCAACTTCGTCTTGATGAAAGACCTGTCTTCGCCCATCTTCGTCCACGGTCGCCACTGGGGCGCGTTCCGCATGGGCTTCCGGCAAAGCTAGCCGACGGCCGGGAAAGAAAGACAGGCGAGATGGCGAAGACGGCTGTCACGATCTACGGCATCAAGAATTGCGACACCATGAAAAAAGCGCGCGCCTGGCTCGACGGCCACGGCGTGGCCTACGCGTTTCATGATTACAAGTCCGCCGGGATCGACCGCGACCGGTTGACATCCTGGTGCAAGGCGCTGGGCTGGGAAACCGTGCTCAATCGCGCCGGGGCCACTTTCAGGGCGCTGCCGGACGCCGACAAGACGGGGCTTACCGAAGCCAAGGCCGTTGCGCTGATGCTGGCGAAGCCGTCGATGATCAA